>CAZGYL010000688.1:0-3040 GCA_964529985.1 uncultured Planctomycetia bacterium
CCCGCCCGGGTGGGGAAAACCGTTACTTCAGGCTCGGGGTGCCAGGCTGCGACAGGCGAAGAATCACAACTGACCGAGAGCGGACCGCTTGAACGCACGCGGCACGGCCCCCCAAGCTTCGAGTGCAAAACCGCACGCGACAGCTTACCGCCGCGCCATTCGATATCCACCACAAATCCGCCCCTGGCGCAAAGACCTTTCACCCGACCGGCGCTCCATGCCTTCGGTAGGGCGGGCAGCAGGTGGATTTCGCTCCGGAGCGGATCCTCGCCCGCCGGCACATGGCTCTGCAGGAGCATTTCGGCGATACCGGCGCAGCCTCCGAAGTTTCCGTCGATTTGGAAAGGAGGGTGAGTATCGAAAAGGTTGGGCAGAGTTGATCTTTGCAACAGGGCGAGAAGGTTCCGGTACGCCTCCTCCCCGTCCTCAAGCCGAGCCCAGAAGTTTATTATCCACGCGCGGCTCCACCCCGTGTGCCCGCCGCCGTGAGCAAGCCTGTATTCCAGGGATTTGCGCGCTGCTTTTGCAAGCTCCGGCGTGCCTCTGAGCGTAATCTGCCGGCCCGGGTGCAAAGCGTACAGATGCGACATATGGCGGTGGCCCGGAGCAGGCTCTTCAAACTCCTCAGCCCATTCCATGAGCCTGCCGTCCGATCCTATTTTAGGCAAAGCCAGGCGCTTGAAAGCCCTGCGTACGGATCGGACGAAGGTGTCTTCGATTCCAAGGACCCGGGCCGCATCCAATACATTTTTGAAGGTATCCCAGACGATTTCCTGATCCATGGCGCAGCCCATTGAGAGACTCGCAACCCGGCCGTCCGGAGTGCGGAACCTGTTCTCCGGCGAAGTCGAAGGGCCGGAGAGCAGCTTTCCCGTCTTCGGATCTTCACACAACCAATCAAGAAGAAATTCCGCAGCCTCTTTCAGCGCCGGAAAAGCCCGGTAGGCCAAGAACTTCCTGTCGCCCGTAAAAAGGTAATGCTCCCACAAGTGCCGCGTACACCAAGCGGCTCCCATGGGCCATGCACCGTAAACGGCCTTTCCGACGGGGCTGGTGAACCACCACGCATCGGTTGTATGGTGTGCGACGAATCCCCGGCATCCGTAAACAAGCTTCGCCGTCCGTCGTCCCCGGAAGGCCAGATTGTCCACCAGATCGAAGAAAGGTTCGTGGCATTCGGACAGGTTGCATACTTCGGCGGGCCAGTAGTTCATCTGGACGTTGATATTGATGTGATAGTCACAGTTCCATGGAGCGTTTATGTGCTCGTTCCAAAGCCCTTGGAGGTTTGAAGGCATGCAGCCCGGGCGCGAACAGCTTATAAGCAGATAGCGCCCGAACTGGAAATACAAAGTGAAAAGCTGCGGGTCGAATGCGCCGCGCTTCAATGCCTCAAGACGCTCGTCGATGGGCAGCCGAGCTTGCTTGTTGGTACCCAAGTCCAGAGAAACCCGATCGAAGAGCGCGCGGTGGGCGGCGATTGAAGCTGAGCGCAGTTCGCGGTAGCTTTTTCTTGAAGCCGCCTGAAGAGTCCGCCTGCAGACTTCCGAGGGATCTTTGTGGTTATAGGTTGTGGCCGCGGCGATAAGCAACGTTACGGCATCGGCCCCTGAAACCTGCAGGCCTTTTGCATCAGCGGTCACTTCGCCTCCCTCCGGAATCGCCAAGAGCCGGGCTTCAAAGGCCACTCCTTCGGTGCGTTTGCCCTCATCGGCACGCCCCGTCATGATAAGGAGGTTCGGCGCCTCGGCCCTGACCGTCGCGCATTCAGGCCTGCTGAGCACGGCCTTGAATGTAACGCTTCCCGGCTTGCCGCCCTCGATTCTCACCACAATCACCTGATCGACGGGGCTCGCAAAAACCTCGCGCTCGTAACTCACCCCGCCTGCTTTGTAGATCGTGCGGGCCACAGCGGTACGCAGGTCGAGCAACCGCCTGTAATCGGTGATCGCACCCGGGTAGCGGAACTCCAACCTCAGATCGCCCAGGGTCTGGTAGCTGCGCGGTGAAATACGCGGTCCCATGAAGATCTTCTGGAAAAGGCGTTGCCCTTCGACATACTTTCCTTCAAAAAAAAGGTTTCTTATCTCGGAGAGGCGCTTATAGGCGCCCGCTTTGTCACGGTCCACGGGTTTCCCCGCCCAAAGCGTATCCTCATTAAGCTGGATCCGCTCTTCAGGAACGCCGCCGAAAACCATTGCACCCAATCTGCCGTTGCCTACAGGAAGCGCTTCCACCCATTTGCGCGCAGGCGCACGGTACCAAAGGATCAAATCACTCTCAGAAGGCTCGGATCCGCAAAGGGCTCTCCCGAGCGCAAGAACCGTCAAAAGCGCAGACAGTGCAATACAAAAACTCCGCCTGATCATCGTCACCTCCTTTGTCCTCACAAAGCTGTCCGAAAGACGTGCCAATCCTTCCGGTTAAGCAGCTCGGTTGTACAAGCCGCTCGGACCATGTAGCATAGAGGAAGCGAGCGACAATGATCAACGCCCCTACCTCCTTGGAGGAAATCGGCATGTTCAAAATCAAGAAAGCCGCCCTTGTTCTCACCGCCTTTTGCTTCCTCGGAGTCATTTCCTTTCCGAGCGAACTTGCCCGGGATTTTTCCAATCCGCCTCCCTCTGAGAGGCCTTGGGTTTATTGGTTCTGGAAGAACGGGAATATCTCAAAGGAAGGCATAACAGCGGATCTGGAGGCTATGGCGCGCGTGGGGATAGGCGGTGTCATCCTTATGGAAGTCGCGCTCACGGTGCCGCCCGGACCGATTAAGTTCTTCAGCCCCGAGTGGCGGAAACTCTTTGAGCACGCGGTCAAAGAAGCTTCCCGCCTGGGCCTTGTCGTTACGCTTAACAGCGCCCCCGGGTGGACCGGCACAGGAGGACCTTGGGTCGCTCCGGCACACTCAATGAAGAAACTTGTTGCAGCCGCTTTAAAAGTCGAAGGCCCCGAAAGGCTTACCGTGCAACTTCCCCGGCCTCCGGCGGTCATGGACTTTTACGAAGATGTGGCTGTCCTCGCGTTCCCTGAGCCGCCGGAA
>CAZGYL010000689.1:0-3033 GCA_964529985.1 uncultured Planctomycetia bacterium
ATTCGGAGCATGAAATCCACGCGGGTGCCGGGCATCCCGAAAATAATCCTGCCCGCCGTTATCTCCGCTTACGAAAATCATGGTTTTGTGAAGTATCCCGAGCCGGCGGAGAAGCTGGAGGATCTCGCCCAAGTTTCTGTCCACCATGTTGACCATCGCCGCGTAACGCCTTGCTTCAAGCGGCCAGGGTTTGTCGCGGTAGAGCTCCCAAGAGAGATCATCCTCGGGGATGTCGAACATTCCGTGCGGCGGAGTAACCGGAAGGTAGCAGAAAAACGGGCGGTCGCGGTTCTCCCGGATGAATTTCTTCGCCTCCCGAATGATCACGTAATGGGAATAAGTTTTTCCGTTTCTTCCTCCGTGGTTTCCGGGCAGAGGTACTTCTTCCGAGTTCCTGATCAGATAAGGCGGATAATAAGTATGCGCGTGAACCTGATCGTAGTAGCCGAAGAAGATGTCAAAACCGTGCTTTTCAGGAACGCCGCTTGAGCCTCTGCCCCCGCAGCCCCATTTGCCGAACCCGCCTGTGGCATAGCCGGCTTCTTTAAGAACGGAAGCGATGGTTTTCTCTTCGGCCCGCAGAGGTGCCCCGCCTCCGTTGGTACGGACAGAGGTGTGTCCCGAATGTTTGCCGGTAAGGAGACAACACCGCGTGGGTGCGCATAAAGAGGACCCTGCAAGGCCTTGAGTGAAACGGACGCCTTCTGCCGCCAGGCGGTCGATGTTCGGGGTGTGGAAGTGCGGGTGACCCATGCAGGAAAGTTCGTAGTAACCCAATTCATCCGAAACAAGTACGATAATATTGGGCTTCTCCGGTATAGCTTTTTTCTCGGAGGAAAAAAGTGAACGTGAGGCTGCACATCCTGCAGCTGCAGCCAGCGTTTTGAGAAAAGCGCGGCGTTCGACTGACATGGCTCGGTCTCCTCAAATAAAGATCAGATCCATGGTACGGGGTGCAGCGTGAGGAAATCAACGGCAGCAGGGATCGAAAGGCTGCCGGAGGGAGAGCGGTTTACGTAGCCCGGACACTGCCGGCGGTTTCCTCACGCACGTGCAGTGCGGGCTTCACTCTACGCGCGCCGGTTCCTTCTCGACTTGTTTCCGGGCGTCGATCAACTCAAGCACCGTATTTATGATATGCCCCGCCTCTGCACTTTTTATGACCACCCTGTCCACACCGGCTCGCTGGGCTTCTGCCCGTACTTCCGGCGTATCACGAGCCGTGAACAGGACGACCTTCAGCGAGCGGAGTTCAGGCCGGCGCCGGAGTTCCTTGCAGAGCTCTGTTCCCGGCAGGTCGGGCAATATATGATCGATCACGGCAACCGAAGGGATGGCCGTCTGAACGGCGCGGAGGGCTTCCGCTGCGGTTTTCGCCCCTACAGGCAGGAAGCCTTTGCGTTTGAAGAGTCTCGTGTAAAGTTTCAGCACAGCGGGGTTATCCTCCACCAGCAGCACAACGGGAAGGCGCTGCGGCTCCTCGGGTTTCTTGTCCGCTCGGTTCTCCAACGTGAGCACGAGGTCGCCGGGACGAAGCACCGTATCACCCGGAGGGAAGAGTGTATCGCGGCGCTTGCGCCTCAGGCCTATGATCTGCCGGCCGAGGGCGTTTGCCGCTTCGCGTACAGTTTTGCCAGCAAGTTCCGAGTCACGCATGACGGGAAGCCAGCGGGTGATTCCGCTTTGAGCCTCGCTCGGCTCACAGAGGCACGAAGTCGGCCTTGCGGCCTGAGCCAAGAATGTTTCGGCCATTTTTCTTCCCGCCATTGCATGCGGGAGGATCACCTCGTCGGCACCGGCACGCAGTGTTTTTTCTCGGTTGGCGGGCTGCTCGGCCCTTGCGATTATGTACAATGTCGGGTTGAGCTCTCGGGCGGTGAGGGTCAGAAAGAGGTTTTCAGCATCGCCGCGCAACAGGGCCAGCAGGGCCGAAGCGTTCTTGATGTTCGCCTGAAGAAGCACCTCCTCGTCGGTTGCATCCCCTTGAACAAAAGAGATATCCGCGGCTCTCAACGCTTCGATCTGGTTTGGATCCGATTCAATGACGCAGACAGGTACGTCGTTTTCCACCAGGTGTGAGGTTGCCGCAGCCCCCACACGACCGTATCCACAAACAATCGCGTGATTCCGCATGCCGGCAATGCGTTTTCTCATACGAATCCTCTCTGCGTTCCTATTCATTACCTTTTCAACGAGTGATTCGGCGATACTGCGGCCTGCGAAAGCCAAAGCTCCGAATCCCATGAGAATGACGCAGACCGTAAACACCCGGCCGGCGGTGGAAAGCGGCCGGATTTCAGCGAAACCGACCGTGGTCACAGTGATCACGGTCATGTAGACGGCATCAAAAGGCGGGAAACCTTCAATAATAACGTAGCCTGCAGAGCCGACGGCAAGTACGGAAAAAACAAGCGCCAGCGCCGCAGCAGTGCGACCCTGAATCCAGCGCCACGGTTTGATCCGGCTCCTGGAGCACCTCACCTCAAAGCCCCGCTTGCAAGAAACACACGCGGCCCATGTCCTTCATTATGAAAGACGGAAAAGCCCGCAGCCGGCCGCATCTCCGATCGTTATATCGTCAGCGTGCATGCGGGGGCTCAAACGGATTCGGACGGGGTTTCACCGAAGGTCTGATAAGTTATGTGATCCCGGGATCAATGCCTGCGCACGTCGTAGCACCACAGGGTCGTTCGATCCCGGAGGTACAGTTTTCCGTCGTTTATGACAGGATGGGGCCAGGCGGGACCGTGATGCACAGGTGGCTTGAACATGCCGTTGAGCTTGAACGCCTTCGGATTCGCTTCTATGAGCGCTACAAGCCCCTGGCTTTGATATCGGAAATAAAGTTGTCCGTCGGCGTAGAGCACGGCGGCCGAACCGCGCCCCGGAGCCTTGGCCTTCCACGCCACTTTTCCGGTCATCAATTCGAGGCACGTGGGGACGCCTCTATTCTGGCCGCTTCCGCCGTAGAGGTAATCGCCGACAAGCACTACGCCGCCGTGATGGTTTTCAAAGGTCTTAGGCCCGTTGAAC
>CAZGYL010000690.1:0-3033 GCA_964529985.1 uncultured Planctomycetia bacterium
AACCCTTTCGATCAGCTCCTCCAGCGCCCGGCGACTTACCTGCGGCGACCCTGTGCACTTTGCCGCCGCCTTGACCGTTCCGCCCGCACCTATCAGTTTGGTTCCTTCCGGAATCCTTATCCCTTTCAACTGCTCAGTGCAAAGTCTCTTGCTTTCCGATTTGAATGACTGCGGATCACCGCCTGCCTGCATGAGAGCCACACTGTGCCGGATGGCGCCCAAGCGCAGGCTGCCGCACCCTTTGATTCTGCCGCCGTCAAGGAAGGCCCATTCCGTGGTGGCTCCTCCCAAATCAAAAAGAAACACGCGGGCGGCACCTGCAACCGAAAGGTAATCGTTTGCCATAAGCCGGGCTTCGTCTTCACCTGCAATAACCCGGATCCTGACGCCTGTTTCAGCACGCACCTTCTGGAGGACTTCAGGCAGGGACGGAATCTCGCGAAAAACTCCTGTTGCAAGTGCAAGCATGTGACGGAGTGCTATACCTTCCGAGTGGTTCTCAACCCGCCGGAGAAGCGCAACGATCTCTTCAACCGCCTCGGGTTCAAGCCGTCCGGTGCGGAAGAACCGGTGCGCGACGCTCCAGGGGAATTTAACGGTCCGGACGTGATAACTGCAGCCCCCCGAGCCCGGGATGACCTCGGGGTTGACAAGGTAAAACTTGAGAGAACAAGACCCTAACTCAAGGAGCCCGAACTTTCCGCCGTTCATTGCGTTTTATTTTTGCCTAGCTCCGGCTTTTCTTTTCCGGCGCGGTGCGGTCAGCCGCTCGAAAGCCTTTCCTTCGATCCGCCTCAGAAGAGCCTCAAGCTTGCCCCGGATCGATTCGTACTGCGGAGCCGCCGGAAGAGGGTTGCGCTGGCGAGGATCTTTCTTCAGGTCGAAAAGCCTTCCGTCGGCGAAATACTTGTACCTGCGGTTTCGCACGGCCCTCAGCGCTCTGCCCTTTCCCCGCGGGTTGAAATACCAGTATACAGCCTCGCGAGGCGTTCCCGACTTGCCCTTCAGTTGGGGAAGGAAGCTGCGTCCGTCAATAACGCGATCCTTGGGCGTCCGGGCGTTTATCAGGTCTGCGAAAGTCGGGAAAAAGTCGCTGAAGTCAATAAGATCGCGGCAGCGGGAGCCCGCCGGAACAACCCCCGGCCAATTGGCAATCAGAGGAACATGGGTTCCGGCGTCGGTCATTGTACCTTTTCCTCCGATCACAACCTGATCGCCGAGCCTGGATCTGATTCCCCGCGGAGTGCCGTTGTCGCCTGTAAACAGGATCAGGGTTTTCTCCCGCAGGCCCAGCTCATCCAGAAGCGCCACAACCTTGCCCACGCAGCGGTCAAGATAGTTGACCATGGCGGGAAAGTACTTTCGGTCGGGCCGCGCGGTTCTGTCGCCTGTCCCCGGAGGCGGGACGAAAGGGGCATGAACCAAGTTGGTGGGATAGTAGACGAAAAACGGCCGGTCCTTGTTGCGGCGTATGAAATCAAGTACGTAGCGGCAGTGCACATCGGGGCCGTAAGCGCCCTTAAGATCGGTCCGCAGGCGGCCGTCCTGCCATATGAAAGGATTCCAGTAGCGCGAGGGCTTCTTTCCGCGGTAGACCCAGGTCCACACGCAGAAATTGTCAAAACCAGCCTTTCGCGGGTGATCCGCGTTCTCCGGTTTGTCGAATTTGCAAAGCTGCCACTTCCCTGAAATGCATGTCGCGTAGCCGTTGTCCCGGAATAGGTGACCGAAGGTGTATTCACGTTCGTCAAGCACGCCCCAACCCCGGTAGTTTCTGAATCCGTATCTTCCGGTCATAAGCTTGATGCGGGAAGGGGAGCAAAGCGGGGTTGAGAAACACCAGTCGAAACGCATGCCGGTTCGGGCAAGGGAGTCGAGGTTGGGAGTCCGGTAGGAGGTCCCTCCGTATGCACCGAGGCATTCGTAGCCCAAATCGTCCGCCATAATCAGAAGCACGTTCGGCTTTTCAGGTGTTGCAGCCTGGGAGATCCAACAGGCCGCCGGAAGGGTTACTAAAAGAATAGAGAAAGAAATTCTGCGGCTCATAGCTCCTCCCAACGCAAGAAACTGCTAAAAGGACCTCCGCGAGCACCTGCTATTGTAGAACGCCGGGAGCTCGGCTGGAAGGCGGGCAGTGATTTGAAGTCCTCAATCCGCCTGTGGAATCGACCGCTTTGGATTCGTCAGGGCGCCTCGCAGGGCGGATTTTCCCTGCCGCCTTGCCGGGTTCCCAGGCGACGCGGCGCCTCCGGCACGATAGTATTAGAAGTGCCCGGTTCAAGACACGACAACTGCGGCACCAAACGCCTGCGCTTTGACCGAAGGAGCGGAGTGCACCGTGAGTGAGATCTTTCACATCGGTGTGGACAGCACCGATTCCGCAACCCTAGGCATGTGTACCACATATTTGGGAGCGCGCCTCTTGGAGGAGCTCGGAGCGCTTGGGATCGAGGTGTGCCGGGCTCCTGAGCTTGTCCGCCTGAACCCCAACGTGCCTTGGAAGACAAGAGGTAACGGAGCGATCCATATCTGCTTCCGGGCGACTTTGCAGAAGGCCGGGGAAGCTTTTGAGGCTGCGCAGCAATTGGTGGATCAACTTGCCGTTCTCCAGGATCCGCAGACAAATCCCGGGCTGGTCATGCTTCAGGGGGAGGTGCCTGAGGTTCTGAACCGCTTGTACAGGGCGGCGCTCCACCGTATCGTCCGACTTGAGGAAGCACTTGAAGCTGCACGCACCTGTGGGACACGGGTCAAAGGTTGGAAAAACCAGCGGGGTATTATAGGCGCCCTTGCTTCTTTAGGCGTAGATTTCGCGCAAGGATACACCTGGGAGGTTATTGCATACCGCAGGCCGGAGCGCTACGGCAAGCAACGACAGGTGGATCCGCAAAGCGTCAAAGAAGCTTCGGAACGCCACCGGTCGACCTTTTTCAATATCGACGAGGACGGCCGACTGCTTTGCGTCCCGCATTCGCCTTGCCCTGTGCTTTACGGTATTCGGGGAACCGCGCCGCTTGATACCTTGGGTTGCGC
>CAZGYL010000691.1:0-3032 GCA_964529985.1 uncultured Planctomycetia bacterium
ATGTACGATGATAATGCCTCGTGACGGAACGGGTGTGCCTCAAGCGCGCCTTACTTGGAATAATCCCCTGCCGTACGACGAAATCATCCTTTACAGGGACGGCGCGCGATTTGCGCTTCTCCACAACGCTCCGACCAGCTTCGTCGATCTCCACACAGGAGGCGCCTCACACCAGTACGCTGTACGAGGCAAAATACACGCTTCAACTTCTGCACGCTCAACCTGCGTGTACGAGGTGCGCAATTTGGCCCCGGTCGCTGTAATCGAAGCTCCCGCATTAGGCAGGCGCTGCGAGCAAGACGGTTGCACGATTGAACTTTGCGCGGGTGAGCCGTTGGATCTGAGCGCATACTCGTCCTATGACCCTAATCTCGGGCAACACATCGCCGCGTGGACTTGGGACCTGGACGGCGACGGCGCCTACGATGACGCCGCGGTTCCAACCGTAAAAAAGACCTGGGAACGAGAGGGACGCTACTCAATCGGCCTTAGAATAACCGACGATTTCGCAACAGATCCCCGGTCGGACACCCTTCGCATAACAATAGCGGTCTCGTCATGCGGAGTCGGGTTCGTGCGCGGCGATGTGAACGTGGACGGGGCGACCGATATCGCCGACCCCGTCTTCATCTTGGGCTACCTCTTCGGAGGCGCCGCGCGACCTACATGCGAAAAAGCAGCCGATGCAAACGATGACGGAAGCATAGACATTGCAGATGCAGTCTCCCTGCTTGCCTTTCTCTTCGGAAACGGGCCTCAGGTGCCCCCACCCTATCCCGGCTGCGGGGAAGATCCCACGGAGGACCGCCTGAGTTGCAGCTCTTTTGATCTTTGCAGGTAAACAGGCTTCCAAGAAACTTAACCGCAGGCCGGGTTTATCACCCGAGGAGGACACATGACGCCCGACCGCAACGCGAGCCGGAGCCCCGGGCGGCCCCTCAAACCGCATCAGGAAGAGCGAATCGAGGCGATCGCAGAAAAATATCTTGAAGACCTGCGCTCCGGCTCGGCTCCCGACAGGGACCGCATCGTACGGTCTCACCCTGAGATGTCTCCGTGGCTGGAAAGGCGGCTCTTACTGGTCGAGGCCCTGCTCAAAGCAAGCCAACCGGAACATAACACATAGTGCCTCGCCGGGGCGAATTGTAGGAAGAGAAAGTGGTTTCCGGACGAGGGAGCAGTTCCCTTCTGCAGGCACAATGTGCTATAATAAATTTTGCCGTCTGCATCGGCCGTCCCTCCCGAAAAAGTCGAAAGGAGGCTGCCCGCCTGTGGAAGTCGAAGGTTTCGGTGAAATAGTGCGCCGCGCGCAAACCGGCGATCCCGCGGCCTTAGACCGGCTCATGGCGGTTGTGCGTCCTTTCCTTCACGGTGTCGCCGCAAAATACGCACCTTCCCTCGGTGCGGCCGAAAGCGTATCGGATTTGGTCCAGGAAGCCGAAGCGAGAGCCTGGCGTACGCTGGAGCAATTCTGCGGAGGCGAAACCGACCAAGAGACTCTCGCCATGTTCAGGGCATGGTTACGCCGTATCGTACAAAGACTGGGCATCGATGCCCTGAGACATGCTAACGCAGCGCGCAGAAACGATCCCGCACGCAAGCATGTCTCCATCCCAGGCACAGGGCCGGGCCGCGTGCAGGAGGCCCGCGGAAGGTGCGAGCCGCCGAGCGCGCTTCTCCGCGCCGAGGAAATCTCTCAGAAGGTGCGGCGTGCGATAGCCGAACTTCCGACCGAAGATATGCGCAGGATCGTGAAACTCCATTTCTTCGAAGGAAAATCCCTCAGGCAGACGGCTGAACAACTCTCCCTGCCCTACCACTCCGTCAAGCAAAAATACCGCACGGCGATAAGGTACCTTGAGAAAAAACTGGAAATGCTGTGGGAATAAGTCTATTGCTCATACAACAACCACCTCCCGTTTCCGCCTCTTGCCGAAACCGGACTCGGGGAGAGTTGTCCCGCGTGCGGAAATCGGGCGGAACCGAAAGTTGTTTTCAAACGAAGCGGTATGGGAAACAGCGGCTCCGAAAACTCAAGCGCCGCGGACCGCATCGATCCCGAGCTGGAACGCGAGATCGAACAGGTCGCTGAAATCTATCTCGAGGCGCTGCTGCGCGGCAGTCCTCTCAAGAAAGAGGACCTTCTCGCCGCACACCCTGACATTGCTTCCCGGTTGAGGCGCCGCCTGACCCTCGTAGATCTGCTTTACGCCGCTTCAAGACCCGGCTGGACGGAAGAAGACTCCACCGAACCAAATCCTTCGTCTTCCGCTCCTTTCCAAAGAATTCTTCAGGAAGGGGAAAGTCTGGGCCGCTTCGAGCTTATTGAGCTTCTGGGGGGCGGCGCTTTCGGTGTCGTTTACAAAGCGTATGATCCGCAACTCAAACGCACTGTGGCGCTGAAAGTGCCTCGGGCGGCGTTCACTTCAGCTTCGCAGGCAAAACGATTTATGCGTGAGGCGCGCAGTGCAGCCGGCCTGAAACACCCGGGAATCATTCAGGTATACCAAACAGCTGAGGAAGAGGGCCTGCCGTACATAGTGAGCGAATTTGTCGAAGGAGTAACCCTCGCTGAAAGGCTTCGCCAGGGGCCGGTCGGTTTCCGCACCGCAGCTCTTTTGGTCCAGCAGCTTGCCGAAGCACTTCTGTACGCACACGCACGCGGCGTGATCCACCGTGACATCAAGCCCGGAAACATCATCGTGGACAAAGAGGGCAATCCCCATCTCGGTGACTTCGGCCTTGCACGCTGCGAAGAGGATGAGGGGCAGGTGACGATCGACGGCCAAATAATCGGAACTCCCGCCTACATGGCGCCTGAGCAAGCCGCCGGAGAACAGGAAGCCGTGGGCCCGCATTCCGATGTATACAGCCTCGGTGTGATCCTCTATGAAATGATCTGCGGTCGCCGCCCGTTTACATACCGGAAAGGGGGCCTGATCCACCAAGGACTTCTTTTTGAACCCCCGCCGCCAAGAAGCTTGAACCCCGATATTCCGAAAGACCTGGAGACGATCTGCTTGAAAGCAATG
>CAZGYL010000692.1:0-3025 GCA_964529985.1 uncultured Planctomycetia bacterium
ATTTCGGTCCGCAAGTCCAGCGCAGGCCCTTCGGCGGGCCGACGATCGTGTCGTTTGATACGGCGTTATTCGAGGCGTCGTACAGGAAGTGAGACCACTTGTCGATTTCAGCTGGCCACGGTTTGCGAAAGAAAGTATCCGCTCTCAGGCGTTGAGTGCCGGGATTCAGCTTCACACACACGCCTTTAGGCGCCAGCACGCGGAGCAGTTCGTCACGTGTCACGTTAAGCTTGCTTCCGATCACCACCAAGTTCACCACGCTGTCAACAAATGGCAGATGCGTTCGGGCCCATTGAGATACCGTGACTGATCCGTAAAGATTTTTTTCCAAAAGGTATTTTCTCGCAGCAGCGACCTTTTCGGGATCGCCGTCCAAGCCGTGAACCAGGTAGGGTCCAGCGAGTCGCAATTCGGCCAGGAACCACGGGCGGTCACACCCGAGGACCACGACAAGTCCGCCTCGCACGCCGGCCGTGTCCAAAATCTGCTTGGCGTCCTGGGCGTACCCCACAGAGCAACATGACGCGAGCAATCCCAAGAAAATCAGGGGCTTTGTGTTCATAGCGCTTCGATCCGTTTCTTTTTCTATCGGAGGATCTCCAAAGTCGTTGATCCCTCCGCAATCAAGCGTTCGGCTACGGAGCGGTCCACGACATTCACAACTCTCAGCGCGCTTGAAGGCTGACGACAGCTCTATATAAGTATGCATGATTCGTGGAATCCTTTTCTCGTTCGCGGTCAAGACTGCGAAAGACCAATGTCGTACGTAGGCTTTCGGCCGAGCGCCTCTCAGACAAGAGTCGGAAGCGTTCAGGTGAGCTCGGACTGCTCGGCTTCCGGCTGTCTCTTGAAATCCCCCCTCCCGTCCCCCCCTTTCGGGGGAAGGGGGGGATGCGCCCGCTAACGCGGGCACCCAGCGTCGAAAGGGTGTCTACGAATTACGCACGGTCATATAGTCCAGGCGCTCCGGCTATAACACCCAGCCTTCACGGTAACTGCGCCGGATGAACCGCTCCGCCTCGGCGCAGTTTGTGGCTTTCAGGTTCTGCGCATCCCACCTGAGTTTCTCACCCGTGCGGTAAGCCACGCAGCCCAGCAGGACCGTCTCGGTCAAAGGTCCCGAATAATCGAAGTGGCAGAGAGCGGGCGGCCCTCCTTTGCAGGCCAGCAACCATTCGCGGTAGTGACCGCGCGAACGCGGGATCGAGCGCGGGGGCGGCTGGAAATCGGCGTAAGCTTCCTCGGGCAGTAACTTGTAGCGAGGGGGGATGGCTTCTATTTGGGTCACCAGCAATCCTTTTGAGCCGACAAACAGGACGGCAACCGGCCAGTTCGGCAAACGCACTTCCTTGGCAATCGGTGGTCGGCGGCCGACGCCGTGGTGCCAGGTCAGCGTCACGGGCGGCCGGCCCTTACGGGCAGGAAAGGTCCACACAACACTCATCCACAACGGGGCGACTTCGCGCGTCGGTGGCTTCGGGCCTTCGGCCTGAACGGTCTGAGGCGATTTCAAATCCAGCGCCCAAAAGACCAAGTCAAGCAAATGACAGCCCATGTCCCCAAGTCGGCCGTTGCCAAAGTCCCACCAGTTGCGCCACACCACAGGAAGGTAAGCCGGATGATAAGGTCGGTACGGTGCCGGCCCGAGCCATAAGTCCCAGTGCAAGGTCTCAGGCACGGGTGGTCGCTGCCCCGGCCGCCGGTCTCCCCACGGCAGGAGCGTGTCGTCTTTCCCCATCCCAGGGTCATTGTCGCACCACGCGTGAACTTCTTTCACTTCGCCGATCGCACCTGCTCGGACAAGCTCAACCACGCGTCGAAACGTCTCTGTTGAATGGTTGCCGATCCCCATTTGTGTGGCCACGCCCTTCTGGCGAGCCACCTCTGTCATTCGCCGGACCTGATAAACGTCGTGAGCCAGGGGTTTCTCGCAATACACATGCTTGCCGCGCTGCATAGCCGCAACCGAAGCTGCTGCGTGCGTGTGATCCGGGGTCGCGACCACCACGGCGTCGATGTTCTTCTCCTCCTCCTCCAGCATGCGTCGGAAATCATGGTACCGGCGCGCTTCAGGGAAGCGTTTGAAACCGCCGACATTCACCACAGCCGGAATCTTTCGCACAATCCGCTCGCTGGCTCGCTTCTCGTCCACGTCGCACACAGCAACGATTCTCGCCAGGTCTCGGCACTGGCGGGCCATACCGTCCAACAAGAACGCGCCGTGTCCGCCGACGCCGATCCCGGCCAGATTCAGCCGCTCGCTCGGAGGTGTCTGCCCCGGGCCTCCCAACACGTACCACGGCACATAAGTTAAAGCGGCCCACACGCTGCCCGCAGCCGACTTTTGCAGGAACTCACGACGGTGAATTCGGCGTTCGGTTCGTTTCATAGGCGGCTTTTCTTTTCATGTAGGGCACAAAGGCGTTTGATCGCAGAACGATCCGCGACACGAATTTTCCATTGCTGCAAACACGCTACGTCGGGACGGTGCTGCAGATAACATTCACGCAGCTGGGTTTTCCTGAATCAAGGGCGCGTTGGAGTGCGGGGCGGATCTGGTCGGGTCGTTGGACAAACTCGCCGTGGCCGCCGAAACCCTCAACCCATTTGTCGTAGCGTACGTGGCCAAGTTCGCTCGCCACTACGCGATCCCGGCCGTACATGCCGATCTGGCCTGCTTTGATCATACCCCATGCCCCGTCATTGACGATTACCACCACGACGGGCAAATTGTGGCGCACGGCTGTGTCCATTTCCACGGCGGTCAGGCCGAACGAGCCGTCGCCGGTGATCAGGAAAACGTTACGGTCCGGGCGCGCCGACTTCACCGCCAGAGCGAACGGAAGCCCGACGCCCAGACAGCCCATGGGGCCGCTGGTTACGCCAATTACATCACCCGGATGCTCGGCTGGTATGACACCCATGGACCAAACGCTTGTAAAACCGCCGTCGATGACATAACAGGCATTGGGGCCGCCGAAATCGCGCAGTTCCTCGGCCACGCGCAGCGGATGGCATGGGACCA
>CAZGYL010000693.1:0-3001 GCA_964529985.1 uncultured Planctomycetia bacterium
GTTGAAAAGAAGTTCAGGCAGATAGAGATTTGAGTTTCCGGTCCTTTGAGAGGATCAAAGTTGAAAAGAACCGATTCAAAGGCGCTGACACCGGCGCAAGAGTTTTTCCACCTTCGGAGAGCGAAGCATGAATAGAGGCAGAATTCTTCTGATTTCGATTCTTCCGGCTGCAATGTGCGTTCGAGGAGCCGTTGAAGACGGGGTCGTAATGATTCGATCGGTGGTCCAGGATTATGATTACCGCCTGCCGTGGAAGCAGCGGGGCATGGAGATGCAGATCGGATCGGGACTTGTGATCGAAGGGAAGCGTGTGCTTACAAACGCGCACAACGTCGCCAATGCAAAATATGTGGAGCTCAGGCGGGAGCAGAACGCACGGCGGTACCCGGCACGTGTAGCGTTTATCGGACACGACTGCGATCTTGCGATTCTTGTGCCTGTGGACGAGAGCTTCTTTGAAGGAACCGTACCTCTTGAGCTCGGAGGCTTACCTCCGGTCAACTCAAAGGTGTCGACCTACGGGTTTCCCGTCGGAGGGAATCGGGTATCGGTGACAGAAGGGGTGGTCTCGCGGATCGAAATGGATGTCTATGCCCTTACAGGAGCCGACGAGCACCTTGTTATTCAGACCGATGCGGCGATCAACCCGGGTAACAGCGGCGGACCGGTTATTCAGAAAGGGAAGGTGGTGGGGGTGGCTTTTCAGGGTCTCACCCGAGCTGAGAACATCGGCTACATGATACCCACGACTGTAATCCGTCACTTTCTCAAAGACATAGAGGATGGAAGGTACGACGGCTTCGGATCGCTCGGTGTTTCTTACAGCACGGCGCTCCACAATCGCGCCTACCGCAGTTACCTCAATGTGCCCGAAGGGGTGCAGGGAGTCGTCATAAAGCATGTCCTTGTGAACAGTACGCTGGAAGGCGTTCTTAAACGCGGGGATGTATTAAGTCGGATCGGGTCCTACGACATCGATAACGACGGTATGATCAAAGCGTACGGACTGCGCGTTGATATGGCCGAGGCCCTCGAGCAGAAGCAACTGGGAGAGAAGATCAACATTGTCTTTTACCGAAAAGGCAGGCGGCACTCGGCCGAAGTCACGGTAGCGCTGAACCGCCCCGCGTTCAATTACGCGAGACAATACGACAGGCCCCCGCGCTACGTAGTCTATGCGGGCCTGACCTTCACGGCGCTTACGCGCAACGTACTTGAAACATGGGGTGAAAGGTGGATCCGGACAATGCCGAGCCGGCTGAGGTACCTCTTTGCCTACGCCAGCGAGCTGAACCGTGATCCGAGTCGTAAAGAGTATGTTATTTTGACGGAGGTCCTCTCCGATCCGGTGAATCTCTACGCGACGCCCTACAAGGACTGCATTCTGGAGAAGGTCAACGGTGTACCCATTAAATCCTTAAGTGATATTCCCCGTGCTTTACAGGAGACAAAGGGCGGCTTCTGCGTGCTTACTTTCATGGACCGTCCCAGGCCGTTGGTTTTGGACGCGCGCATGGCGGCCCGTCGCAGGGAGAGTATCCTGAAAACCTACGGCATTCCGGCCGAGAAGCGATTGGAGGAGGATCAATGAGAAAATGGGGCGCGGTTTTCCTGATTGCGTTGCCGGCTTTTGCTGCAGCTCCTTCGCGCAGTGCGCCCTCAACGCTTTTTTATGTTGAAACCACCGCCTATCCTTATGACCAGTACAGGCCGTGGAAACGGGGGCAGCTCAAGCGGCGCACAGGCTACGGGTGCGCGGTCGAAGGGAATCTGATTCTGGTTCCGGCGCATTTGGTTGCAGACGCGACGGCGGTCAGAGTTCAGTGCATGTCACGCAACGAGTTTCTCGCCGCGCGGGTTGTTGTCGCGGACTACGATTGCAACTTGGCTTTGCTCTCGATTGCCGGGGAGGAGGAGCTCCGGCTTTCCCCGGTCCGTTTCAAGAGCGTCTTCAAGAAAGGGGCGAAAGTATCTTTCGAGCGGTTATCTCGAGACAGCCGAATTGAGACCGGCCGCGGCGAGCTTGATGAAGCCAAGGTCCTTCAAACGCGGCTTTCATACGTCAAACTTCTTACCTATGTGATCAAAAACGCCTCGGAGGACTTTTCGAACGGCGAGCTTTGCAGAATCGGCGGCCGGGCCGTGGGCATAGCGGCGGCTGCCCGGGAAGGCGGGGTCGAAGTGATACCTGCAGAGGTCATTAATCATTTTCTGCAGGATCGTTCCGACGGCGCTTACGACGGATTCCCGCACATAGGCTTCGAGGCTCAGAAGCTGCTTGATCCCGCTTTCAGGCGCTTTCTGAAGATGCCCGAATCTCTGAAGCAAGGGATCTATGTGGCCGACGTTTTCACGATCGGCACCGGGTCTGACGTTCTGCGTCCGGGTGACGTTATTCTTGCAATAGACGGAAGGCCGGTTGATGCGCACGGGAGATACGCGGATCCCGTATACGGGCAGACCCTTTATAGGCATCTGATTTCAATGAAAAAGACCGGCGATCCTGTTGAATTCGATTTGTATCGGGAAGGAAAAAGGATCACCGTCCGCGGGCGTGCTTTGACCTTTAAGGCCGAGCAAATGCTTGTCCCCTACTACGAGTTCGACAAGCAGCCCCGATTCGTCATAGTAGGAGGATTTGTACTTCAACGCCTCACGCGGCAATACCTGCGGGCCTGGGGGGAGGATTTCGCCTCCCGTGTCATGCCCGAGCTCGTGCATTACGTAGATAAATACGCGTTTAAGCCCACACGTGAACGCAGCGAAATAATCGTTCTCAGTTATGTAATCCCCACTGCGGTTTCCATGGGTTACCATAACCTGCGCCAGCGCGTGGTCAAGCGTGTGAACGGGAAAGCTGTAGGGTCGATCCGTGAGGTTGTCGGGGCGTTGGAAGCCGATCGTGAAGCTCCCTACGATGTCATTGAGCTTGAATACTCAAATCCGACGGTGGTGGTGCCGAAAGCCGGCCGGCGCGCTCTTGAGGCGTTGCTCTCCCGGC
>CAZGYL010000694.1:0-2998 GCA_964529985.1 uncultured Planctomycetia bacterium
CTTCCCTCGTCGCGCATTCCTTAGGAAGGGGGGGACGGGAGGGGGGGATTTCAAGAGACAGCCGGAAGCCGAGCAGTCCGAGTTCACCAGAACGCTTCAGACTCTTGTCTGAGAGGCGCTCGCCGGAAACCCTACGTACGGACATTGGTCTTTCGCCCTCTTGACCACGAACGAGAACAAGATTCTGCGAGTCATGCGCGGTAATATAGAAGTGCTCATTTCAGAAAGGATGATCTTATGGCGCCTGTAATCGCTTTTTGGGCGATCCTCTCAGCTGGAACGGTTTTAAACGAACCTCCGAAAGTCCAGCTGACCGGCGAAGGAGGCGTTGCAGTCGGGCAGGTGATTTTTCCGATTCCAGGAAACTGAAGATGGAGCAGGAGGTATCATGCACAAGCAGATCGTGCTTTTTTTCTTATTGAGTCTTCCGCTTTGTGTTTCGGCCGGGCGTTCACCGGGGCAACTCCCCCGCGCAATGCATCTTCCTATGGATGAGCTTCCCGAGATAACGGTCGGAGCGGAACGCGGGGATATTGTGGGTACGGACAACAGAGCTTTGCAGGCGGCGGTCGACTATATCGCCGGTCTGGGCGGCGGCATCGTTAACATCGGACCCGGAACCTACATGATGTACGATTCTCTCCACTTGCGGTCGAATGTAACCGTACGCGGCAGCGGGCCTGCCACCGTCCTCAGGAAAGCTCCTGCAGCAAGTTCCCCCCTTGTCTGCGACGGCGATTTCGGCCAGGAACAAGTTACTCTGAAGAAACCGGAAGGTTTCGCCGTGGGCTACGGTATCGCTGTGTGGGATGAGCGCGCCGGCGGCTTTCATGTCACTTGCGCGCGCATTACCGGGCGCAAGGGTGATACTTTCTCGATCGACCGCCCGCTTATGGCGGATTACCTTGTCAGGTGCAAAGCGCAGGCTGCAACGATTTTCCCTGTGATAAGCGCCTACAACACTGAGAACGCAGCGGTTGAGAATCTGCAGATAGAGGGCAACCGCGGCGAAAACCTCTTTCTTACCGGTTGCCGCGGAGCGGGAATCTTCCTTTACAGGGCGCACCGGACGACGATACAACGGTGTATCGTTCGCTCCTACAACGGAGACGGTATAAGTTTCCAGCAGTCAAACGACGTAATTGTTGAGGAATGCGTCTGCGAAGGCAACGCGCACTTGGGTATTCACCCCGGAAGCGGTTCTCAACGTCCGATCGTCAGGCGGTGTATCGCCCGAAAAAACGATGACGACGGGCTCTTCCTTTGTTGGCGCGTTCGATTCGGGCTCTTCGAAAACAATCTTCTGTGTGAAAACGGCCGATTCGGGATCTCGATCGGGCACAAGGACTCAGACAACATACTCCGATTCAATATGGTCACCGGAAACCGTTCGTCCGGTATATTCTTCCGCAATGAAACTTTCCCTATGGCCCCGCACCGCAACCGCCTTATAGGAAACATAATCGAAAACAACGGCGAGCATGGAATAAGGATCCGGGGGGAGGTCACCGATCTGGTCTTCCGCCAGAACCTCATCATTGACACCCGAGCTCCCGAGAAACAGACACAACGTGTCGGGGTTCTCATTGAAGAGCGCGCAGGCAAGATTACGCTTGAAGACAATCTGATCATCGCCGATCAACCTGTTGTCCGCAGACGGGCTGCGCCGCGATAGTTTTCCCCGGCGACGGATTGCGCTTGAAAATGGTCCGGCGGCGGAACAAAATGGCTTATGGGCGCTCAAGGAGGTGGGTGTGTCGAAACAGACTCTTATCTTGGTACTGTGCACCGTCGTGATACTCGCAACGGTGCTGGCGGTGATCTTCCGTTATGGTTTCCCGCAGCCGTACGCCTACAGCGGTACTCCTTTTTATTCCAGCCGCCTTGAAATTTTGGAGGAAAGGCTTGAGGCTTTGGAGCAACGTATTGCACAGCTTTCGAGCATAGGTCCCGGCTTCGGAAGAGATGTGCCGGCCGGAACTGAAGAAGCACAGCCCACTGGTACCGCGCAAGCCGAATCCTCCAGCGCGATTGCGCAATTACGCGGGGCTCTGCAGGATATCGAACGCCGTGTCCGCGCTTTGGAGCAAGATCCCATAAACCGCGGCTACGCATACCTGAGCTCCCAGAGTCCCGAACTCAGGCGCCGTGGTATAAAAGCGCTTTTGGAAGTGGCCCGCTTTGATTCCACGGCGCGGGAGGCTATCCGAAGCATGCTCCAGGACCCGGACCCGAGTGTACGCGACGACGCGGCCGACGCAATAGGACGACTGAACGATAAGGAAGCTGTACCCATGTTGCTTCAGCTTTTGAACGATCCGAGCGAAGATGTGAGGCATGAAGCCATTCAAAACCTCTGCCGGCTTGGGGTCCGGGAAGCCGCCGTCCCGATCGCCAAACTTCTTGGGGACTCTTCGCCCAAAGTACGCGAGGAGGCCGCCGATGCGCTCGGGCGCTTGCGCGCTACGGAAACCGCCCCCGCTCTTATTCAAGCACTTAACGACAAGAATGAAGGGGTCCGGGGAGAGGTTATCGCGGCGCTGGGTGAAATCAAGGCCCGTGAAGCCGTGCCGTACCTCCGCCGGATCTACGACACGGACCCCGGCCCTCACAGAATCAGGTTGATCCGCGCCCTCCAAAGCCTCGGTGACAGTGAGCCTCTTAATCGGGAGGTCCAACGCCTTTCAGAGACGGCGCTTAACGCCGAGAATGCGAGGGCCAGAGAAAGAGCAATCGAAATGCTTGGCTGGCTTGCACGTGAGCAAGCACGGAGCGTTTTTGAGAAAGCGCTTGAAGACCCGGATCCGCGAATTCGAAGAAGAGCCGAAAGAATACTGCGGCGGAGGTGATTCCCCACCCGTCTTCCAAAAAGGAGGCCCGAACTCCTGCCTCCGGGGTACACACCCGGTAAGGACGTAAAGATCTGCACACATTGTCGAGGGAACCGCTGTGGTAATAACGGTGGAGGGCAAAACAGGATATGACTCCATTCAGACCA
>CAZGYL010000695.1:0-2997 GCA_964529985.1 uncultured Planctomycetia bacterium
ATGGTTGAGCGTAACAGCCCTCCCGGTTATGCTTCAACACCGGTTGCAGGCCCATAGTTGACGGCACCTAAGGTCGGCGCGGGAGGAAAGGTTGCCTGAGAGACAAAAGACAAGGCGCCGGAATCGACTGAACGACCTCAGCGGATCACAGTGGCTCTACTTCACGAATACGTTGTGGGAGACCACTGTGCCCGCCGATGCCACCCATGTGCTGCGCAAGGCCCACGGAGCCATGAAACCGCCTGAGGCCATGGCCGAACTCGTACGCTTCTTCACCAAGCGCGGGGAGCGCATCTTGGA
This sequence comes from uncultured Planctomycetia bacterium, assembly GCA_964529985.1. Lineage (GTDB taxonomy): Bacteria > Planctomycetota > UBA8108 > UBA8890 > UBA8898 > CAZGYL01. The sequence goes on from CAZGYL010000695.1 coordinate 301, forward strand.
TCCTTTCGCAGGTGTGGGCGGGATACTCCTTGGGGCCGAACTCGAAGAGCGCGGAGCTTTGGGGGTTGAGATCGACAAGCGGTGGGTGGAGGTTTTTGAGCGGATCAAAGCTCAGTACGGAATCCGGGAGAAGAGCTTTGTGCCGCTTGGCGACGGCCGAAAGGGTTTGCGGCCCATTAGGGCTCAGATGGTATGTGCCTCCTGTTTGACTTTCTTAGAGGAGCAGGCGCCTGAAAGTTTTCATGCGGTGATTACGGATCCTCCGTACGGAGTGGGGCACAGCCCGCGGGGGTTCAAGCAGGAAACCAATTTTTCAATGACCTCTGAGGATCCCCGCGATTTCGGAAACGCCCGCAGCATCTCCGAATACCTGGAACTTATGGAGAAGTTCGGCGCGCTTGCCCGAAAGGTGCTCAAGGGGCGGCGCTACCTGATCATGCTGGTCGGTGACAGGTATATGAACGGGGAGTACATACCTTTAGGTGTGAGGGTCGCCGACGCGCTCCGCGCAGTCGGCTTTGAACTTAAGGGAATCAAGATTTGGTGGAATAAAACAACCCTGCGCCCTCTGCGCCCCTACGCGGTCGGGAGCTGCTTTGTGCCGAACATCACGCACCAGAACGTGCTCGTTCTGCGGAAGCGGTGAGGTCAGTAGTTCAGGGTCAGCTCGTAGATCTCTTCAGGGCGGGACGCTGAAAGAACCTTCTCGCGATTGTCGCGCAGGAAGCGGCTTGTACGGCCGAGGAGGTGCACGTAGAGGTCGTCTTCGGAGTCAGGGCCGAGCAGCATTGCGAAGATGCGGACCGGCTCGCCGTCAAAGGCATCGAAGTCGACGCCCTCAGGGTGAATCCCCAGCACAAGCGAGAAAGCCCTGAGTTTGGGAAGCCGCGCGTGCGGAATGGCAAGGCCGCAGCCGATCGCAGTGCTGCCCAGCTCCTCTCTTTCCCTGAGCGCCTTCAGGCAGGTCTCAAGAGGCAAGGTTTGATCGAACCGGCAGTGTACTTCAGCCAGTTCGCGCAAGACCTCCTCTCTTGTCGATCCGCTCAGGCGGACGATCCGTTCCGGACTAAGGAGCCGCGAAAGTGAACGCATTGCTGCTTATCTCCACCGAGAGCCCCAACAGGCCGCCTCTGTGCGACCTCCACCATGGGAAGGGGAAACGCTGAGGTTGTCAACACGGCGGGAGCGGGTCGGGGACTTGGAGAAACTGCCTCTCGGGCGTGGAAAAGCCTGGGAGACACCTGCTGCGGGGCGGACTCGGACATCTTCGTAAGTCTTTGTGATTGAAGAAGTTGTAGCGTTTACTGGGTTCATGGGTTTAGAAACTTTTTGAGTGAACGGTTTCTAAGTTTTTTTGGCGCGGTATTCATGATATTTTTGCTTGTCTAAAGCTGGCGTACACCTCGGGCTCACCCTACCATTAAGGGTGTGTCCGCCCTGGCGGAACGCGGACGGGGCCGGCCGATGGGCGCGGTGTTGATGCCCGAAAAGAAACGAGAAGGCCTTGTAGGCCTGGTAAGTGTGGATGTGTGTGCGGGAACACCATTCAAGAAAGGTGCGGCATGTTGTCGAAGATACCGCCCGAATACCTGCGGCTTTTGACTGTAAGCGACCTGGAAACGCTCCTTGAGGCGAAACGCCAGGACGAGGAACTGCGCGATCTTATGGACGAGCGGGATCGCTTGCGCCGCGAGCTCGAGCGGGTCGAGGAGCGGATCCGGGAAATCGAGGAGCGCCGCCTTGCAAGGATCGGCAGGAGGGCTCAGAGTCCGATCGTTGTAAGGAAACGCAAGACCCTTAAGGAGTATATTGTTGAAGTTCTGCAGGAATCCGGCGAGCCTCTGACCGCAGGGGAGATCCGCAGGCGTCTTGTTGATAAGGGCTTTCTGGGTGGGGGGACCAACCCCCGGTCTTTCTACAACACCGTTTTCCAAGCCCTGCAGCGTTACGACGTTTTCGAAAAAGTCGGAAAACGGTACCGGCTGCGCGGGGAAGCGGGTGAGGTTAAGACCGAGGGGGCGGCCAGCCTCAAAGACTACATCGTGGCCGTTCTCAAGCATGCAAGAACACCGCTTAAGGCCTCGGAGATCGCAAGCCGAGTACTTATTGCGGGTTACAAGACGGATCTGGACCAGGACGGCTTGGCGCAGCGGGTCACCGCGACGCTTAAGAAGCACCTGGGTGAGCTTTTCGATTGGGACAGCCAGCGGTACAAGCTCATAGAGAAGCCCTGAGGCGGGGGACTTGACAGGATCGCCCGCCGCGGTAAACTACTTGGGCAACGGAGAGAAAAACGCTGAGAACGGCGGGGCCGTAGCTCAATTGGTTAGAGTACCGGACTGTCGATCCGGTGGTTGTGGGTTCGAGTCCCATCGGCCTCGCCATTTCTTTTTCCCGGCTTCAAGGTCCCGGCCTTTGCCGTCCGCCCCTTCGGGGGGAATCCGACTCAAACGGTCTCCGCTCCGCATCGAACCTCTGACGCGTTTATTTGGACGGGTTCACCATGTCCATGCGGCCTTTGAGGTAGGCCCTCCCTTCATAGTACAGGAGAAGCCATGAATAGGCTGAGAGTGCCGTCAGAAAGAGAGCGCAATGCGCGGGCTTCATTAAACCGCTTATAAAGAAAAGCGAAACGAAAACCAAAAAGAGAAATAAGGGAATGAAAACAAAAGTGGCGAATAAACTTCTCTTCCTTGC
>CAZGYL010000696.1:0-2990 GCA_964529985.1 uncultured Planctomycetia bacterium
AGAGTGGGGGTGATAGGTGGAAGCGGGTTCTATCAGCTTCCCGGGATTGAAGTCGTTGAGGAGGTGGCGGTTTCGACACCCTGGGGAGTCCCTTCCGCGCCGCTCGTTGTAGCCCGGGTGGGCGGAAGGGAAGTCGTTTTCTTGGCCCGCCACGGCCGGGGGCACCGCTATCTGCCTCACGAGGTCAACTACCGGGCCAATATTGCGGCGCTTAAGAATCTCGGAGTTCGAGAAGTGGTGGCTTTCTCGGCTGTGGGCAGCTTGCGCGAGGAAATAAAGCCTCTTGATTTTGCCTTGCCCGACCAGCTCATAGACAGGACCCGCACCAGACGTTCGAGCTTTTTCGGGGACGGAGTTGCGGGGCACGTAGCTTTTGCGGACCCGTATTGCCCGAGACTTCAGGCTGTTATCTTCGAAGAAGCCGAACGTTTGGGAATAAGTATGCACCGGGGAGAAACGCTTGTTTGCATCGAGGGGCCGACGTTTTCAACCCGCGCTGAAAGCAAGCTCTACCGGTCTTGGGGTGCAGGACTTATAAACATGTCCGCACTTCCCGAGGCTCGTCTCGCACGTGAGGCCGAGCTGTGCTATGCGCTTGTGTGCATGGTGACCGACTATGATTGCTGGCGCAGCCGGGAGGAAGACGTTGCAATAGAGGCGATTCTGGAAAACCTCAGCAAGAACACTGAAAATGCAGGGAGGCTGGTGAACGCGGTGGTGCAAAGGCTTGGGGGGGAGAGAACCTGCCCGTGCCCGCAAGCCTGTGCCAGCGCAATTATTACGGCTCCTGAGGCAAGAGATCCTACGCAGGAAGAGCGCCTGCGCTACTTGCTTCCTGAGCGGTTTCCTGATTCGTGGCGGGAGGAGGAAGATGGGCACGAAAGTTGACGTCGATCTCAAGCAGCAATTAAACGCTTTACGCGAAGCCGGGACGTACAAGGAGCTCCGCCATTTGGATTCCCCCATGGCCCCGGTTGTAACCATGGAGGGAAGGGGTGAGGTGCTTGTTTTCAGCAGCAACAATTACTTGGGCTTGTCCGCGCACCCGGAAGTTATTCAGGCCGGCGTTGAGGGCCTTAAGAAATGGGGCGCGGGTACGGCTTCCGTGCGCTTTATCTGCGGCACCTTTACGGTGCACCGCATGCTCGAAGAAAAACTGGCCTCTTTTGTCGGGTGCGAGTCGGCGCTCACTTATGTGAGCTGTTGGAATGCGAATGAAGGCGTGATTCCTCCGCTTGTGGGCCCTGAAGATGCAATATTTTCCGATGAATTGAACCACGCAAGCATTATCGACGCGTGCCGCTTGGCGCGGCGCACGCCACGGTTTATTTACAAGCACGCGGACATGGCCGACCTCAAACGTTTGCTTGAAGAAAACAAGAACGCCCGGCGGAAACTTATAGCCACAGACGGTGTTTTCAGCATGGAGGGGGATCTGGCGCCGCTTCCGGATCTTGTAGATCTCGCCAGGCGATACGATGCGGTTCTGCTTGTTGATGATTCCCACGGAACCGGGGTGTTGGGAGAACGCGGCCGCGGAGTGGCTGAGCACTTCGGACTTCTGGGGGAGATCGACATTATTACAAGCACGTTGGGCAAGGCTCTCGGGGGAGCTGCAGGGGGATTTGTAGCTTCTTCACGCGCGGTGATCGAGACGTTGATACAGAACTCACGGCCGCAGCTTTTTTCAAACGCGCTTCCTCCTGTCGTCGCCGCATGTGCTCTTAAAGCCGTTGAAATCGTGGAGCGGGAGCCTGATCTCGTCAAACGGCTTCACAGGAACGTGAAGCTTCTCAGGAGAATGCTCAGTGAAAGAGGGTTTTCACTGCTTGAGAGTCCCTCGGCCATTGTCCCGATCATAATAGGAGACACGGCGAAGGCGATCGCCATGAGCAACGCGCTCCTGCAAAAAGGCATTTTCGTTACAGGATTCGGCTACCCTGTGGTTCCCGAGGGAACCGCAAGGCTAAGAATCCAAGTGTCGGCGGCACACACCGAGGAGCACATCAATCGCGTTGTCGAAGCCCTGACTGAGGTCAGAACCGCCGTTAAGTGAGCCCGGTGCGCTTCGGGTTTTCCTGAGCGGCGATATGCTGTACTATTGAATAGGCGGGTCCGGGGCTGCGGGCTGCAAGAAAAAAGTCGTTTTCTCAGGGTACGTGTCATGCCTTTGTCGAAAAAAGGGCCGCAGGTGTGTCTTGTTCGCTTGAGTCCGGTTGCTCTCTGCCTTCTTCTGGCCGCCTCGGGGGCCGGGGCGCAGCAGGTGCGCGGATCGCTTCAAGAGGCGGTTCTTAAAGCCCCCGACGGTTCTACCTTGATCGTAGCTCCGGGGATATACAAAGAGCGGATCGTGATCGAAGGAAAATCCTTGAAAATAGTCGCGGGTAAACCCGATCCCAAAAACCCGGGAAGCTTTATCCCGGGCGGCCACCCTTTTGATCATGTGATCATAAACCCGGGCGGCGGATTGGGAGAGAGTTTGGTGACCGTTGTGGGTGGACCGCGGACCACTGTGGTGCTTGAAGGCTTTTCCTTCAGGAAGGGCTGGGCGGTGGAAGGAGGTGCGCTTTCGATAAGGGGTTCGGCCAGGTGCACGGTGCTGAGATGTGTCTTTTCGGACAACCGCGCCGACGTTGTAGGCGGGGCCGTGTTCGTCGAACCTGAGGCTGGAGTGGGAATCTCAGGAAGCGCTTTTATCCATAACGAAGCCAAAGAGGACGGAGCTGCGGTTTTTGTGGCGGACGGTGAGAGAAAAGATCCCGTCGCACTGGTGGGACTCACTGTAGCGGGGAACCGTGGTGGGCGCAGTTCGATATTCCTGGGCCCGGGGCCGAATGAACCTTGCCTTTTCAACAACCTTTTCACATTGAACGAAACACCTTTGGACGCTCTTTCAACCAGGGTCGTACTCGCTCACTTCTCGGTTCTCGGGCGCACTGAAAGCGTGCGCTGCGGCCAAGGTTGCCTGGTGGGCGCGCAGCCGAAGTTCC
>CAZGYL010000697.1:0-2977 GCA_964529985.1 uncultured Planctomycetia bacterium
GAGTCTTGACCGCGAACGAGAGAAAGATTCTACGAATCATGCACACTTATATAGGCGCTTGGCCGCTCTGCACGCATCGACGGGATAGCTCTTCTCGCGTCTTCCCTCCTCGCGCATTCCTTTATATTTTCCTTTTACATGCCTCGACAAGCAAGCGAAGCGCTTTACCCACCCGGTTCCATCCCTCAAGATGCGCATCGTTCCAGCTTACGATAAGCCGCAGGGAAGGTATGACGGTCATGGCCCGAGGGCCTCCGTGGCCGAACGCACCGTAAGCATCATGCGGGACACCCGGCCAAAGACGTTTTCCCCGGCGGTTCACCCCGTTTATCCACCAGAGAAAGCTGTAACTGCCTTCATGATCGCATTGGTTGTCCGGAATGCGTCTCGAGCCCAAACTTCTTTGCCCAGGGATCATTTCTGCGGGAGTTTTTCCTGCGCGAGGCAAATCGGCCGGAAGGGGGCTTGTGACAGCCATGACCGCAAAGCGCTTCGAAAGAAGTTGCTTGCCCCGCCAATTCCCTTTGTGAAGGTACAAGAGCCCGAATCTGCAGAAATCGCGGGGCGAAACCCCGACCCGCCCGGGCCTGTCACGGGTCCCGAAAGCCATGAAAGTAGGGTTATCCTGGCAGCCCAAAGGGTCCGTAAGGAGAGGGTGGAGCACCTTGTTATCGACGGTATCGTAAGACGCTCCATATACGCGGCAGAAGAGCAGATCCCAGAAAAGGGCCATTTGCCAGTCGTTGTAACAGAAGGCGGTCCCCGGCTTTTCCGCAACCCCGTAACAAGACGTTTGGGTCGCAAGATGGCGCCAGGTTATGAGGCGGTCCTTGTGTCCCAAAGGAGGATTGAGCTCAGCTAAACGTGGTTCCCAGACAACCACTTTTTGATCGAGACTGGGTATCCGTTTGTCTTCCAGAGCCTTAAAAAGGAAATGCGAAAACCACGGTTTACATGCTGAAGCCACATCGCCGCGCCGTTTGTAATCGCCCCAAGTATAAACCAAGTATCCAAAACGCACGACGCAGCCTCTTCCGCCTGTAAAACGGCTGAAGCGTTCAAGGCTTTTTGGGTCCAAGCCGACGGCTGCAGGGCTACGTCTCTCCCACGTTTTCTCGGGAAAGACCTCTCCGGTGATCGAGTCGCTTCGGCCTGAAAGAACCGAAATGAGAAAAAGGGCGAACGCGGTCATAGGTGCCTCCTTAAGTTCGTTTGTGATCATCGATTTAATCACCACCGGACCACAAGCCGCAAGCCTTGAAGCGGGGCGTGGTGATATAAGGGAGGAGCGGGACTTGAACCCGGGTTACAGAAGGGTAACTGCGCCGAAGCCAGTCGGACACGTGTGGAGGCTGTAAGCGATGCTGATCCTCGCCCGTCCAGGTTCCGCCCCCCGGAGATGTCGACACGGCAACCTTGGGAAATTAAACTTCAAAGAACCGGGTCCCATCATCTTACCTCAAGCGCCCGCAGAGCAGCGTACCTGAGGAGCATGAGGGAGACAAAGGTGAGGCACGTTGAAATTGTACTTGCAACGGCGATCTTTTTCATTGGGCAAACCGCAAGCTGCGGTGTTTTCTTCACCGAGAACCCCAGAGCGAGACTGACCGCGCAGGGAAGCGTTGAAATCACTTTTGAAGTATCGAGGCCTTCGGATGTCGAAGTAGCGATACTTGATTCCAAAGGCGAGGTGGTCCGGCACCTTGCACCGGGTTGCTCGGAGATAATCCTCCGGAGCCGCTTCTTCCGAACACGCTGCAGCAGGTCGTTTATTGGGGCGGCAGAGGTGACTCGGGAAAACCCTTGGAGGGGGATTTTTCCCGTTTCACCGTACGGGTTCGCGCCGGTCTTACGCCTCGCCACGCAGGCTTCACGCTCCAGAAGGCGGGGCAGCCGTACTTTCAGCTGGGGGTGGTATATGGAATCGCGCCGGGACCGTTCGTGTACATAATCGCCCACCGTTCCGTCATCCGGGCCCACGGCTATTTCAGTGTACGCTGTTTTACGCCTGAGGGCGCATATGCGGGCACAGTCATGCCTTTCCCAAGTTGTATCTCCCCGAGTACGCAAATGGCATAACGCTGCTTGTGGATGAAGAGGGCAGGCCGCTTCCCGTTTACAACTCCTACAGGTTTGCGGATATGGACTACATGCCGGGGGTCCCGCTTCCTCAAACACCCGCTGTGAGGAGGAACGGAAACCTGCTTATGGTCACGCTTGAAGGCTTCAGGTGGGGGAAGAGCGCGGAGCTCGGCCTGACCGAATTAAGACCGGATGGCGGTACTCCAGGGACTCCTTACGTACGTTTAAGGTTTAAGAGCGCCTATCGCCTGTGGAAGGAGGGGGGCCCGCGCTTGTGCTTTCGGAGGATGAGAAATACGCATACCTTGTAGGCCTGAGGCTCTATGAGAAGTCCGGTGAGTATCCGGCGCTGCATACTGTTTTTCGTGCCGCACTTCAAGGCGACGGGACGCTTGAACCATTTTTCGGCGATCCTCTTGTTTCTGGAGGCGATCGAGATCACCTTAACGAGCCTGCGTGCCTTGCAATCGATGCGGAGGATCACCTCTATGTCGCTGATAGAGGGAACGATCGGATAGTGATTGTAAATTGCCGGACGGGCGCTTGCCTCGGGGCGTTTCCCGTTGAAAGTCCCGAGTGGGTGGGGGTCCACAGAGCTTCAGGGGCGGCTTACGTCTATTCGCACAGGCAGCGGGAAAAGGCGGCAAGCCTGCAGGAAGAGCATGTATTGATCCGCTTTTCTCCTTGGCCGAGGCCGAAAGCCGAGTACAAAATCAAGTTGCCCCCGATCGAACGTCCCTCCGGGCCCGGGAGGCGGAAACGGTACATGCCGGGTCTTGACTCGAGAAGCCGAAGAGCTCGGATTTGGCTCGGCCGACTTTACAATACGGAAGCTTTGAAGAGGCCCGAGCCCCGACTTGTGGGCTTTTGCGACGATCTCGGGGACGGTTTCTCA
>CAZGYL010000698.1:0-2974 GCA_964529985.1 uncultured Planctomycetia bacterium
TCGCGGCCTAGGTGCTTGGCCCGGACGGTGTTACCCTGCACCAGGCCTTTTACCTCCAGAATCTGGCGGCCCGGCACGGTTTCAGTATTGACAAGCAGCATGTTCCGCTTACCTCCTTCATAAGAAACTCAAACCCACTGAAACACTTTCCGCCCCGGCCTGTAGACCCTTTCCGCCGGGCGGCCGGAAGCAGGAGACCGCCTGCACAGTATAGCCGCGCATATGGCATTTTCCAGAGAAAAGCCGGTCAGCGCCGCCGTGCGTTTCGGCCAGGGTAAAGCCGGGGTTTTGCACCGCATGAGCTTATTCCGGATTGCAGAATCGATCCCGCGCCGGATATCCTTGGTTGTCTTACGGCTTGTACTTTGCAGATCTTTGAGGACGTTGGGCGGCGGGGATAAGCGGCCGCCGTAGCAAGGAGGAAGACACAATGCACAAGTTCGGATTGCTTTGTGCAACGGTTTCGGTTTCAGCGTTTCTCTCCCGAGTCGGAGCCGCCCTGATACCGGAAGAGTTTCCGAAATTCCTTGTGCCCGGCAGCCAAGAAACCGCAGACCGGATCAGGGAGCTTTTTTACCTCCACTACATGCACTATCGCAGGAGAAGCAAGCCGATGCCCACACTGTGGGATGTTTGGCTTTCAGGGTCGACTCTTTGGCCGGCCTTCGAGCCGCCGGAGAGCCGTGAAAGTATCCGCACGCACTGGGCGAAGGGTTTGTCCTCGCGATACATTGACGCTGAAGGCTATGTTTCCTCGCACCAGCATGCTTCGATCGCACACCAGCACGGCTGGCCTTTTCCTTTTTGGCAGCAGGGAGGGCCTGGTACATGGGGCTGGCATTTCTCCTTGCGTGGTGTGCCGCACAATTGGGACGGAAGTCCCCCGAAAACAGAGAAGGGCTGGACTTGGCAAAGAGCCCGGAACCTGGGGGTGTCGGGCGGGACATGGAACTTGGAATTGACAGCTCCCCGAGCAAGCGTTACGACCCCTCCGCTTGAGATCCTGGCGGACCAATCACCTTTTATCCAGCTCAGGTGGCGCGCTGAAGGACTCCAAGGCGCGCAGCCTCACATAGAATGGACTACAGAGCGGAACTCTCGCTTCGGAGCGGAACGTAGGTTCTACTTCGAGCCTCTGGAATCCGGAAAAGATCTCGTCTACACAATGATCCCGCTTTACAAATCTCCGCGCTGGAAGGGAAAGATAACAAGACTTCGCATTGCGTTCGACAATCCGAGACCCGGTGCGAAAGTCTCGATTCAGTCGATCTTCACTCAGTATGACACCCGCCACAACGTCAACAACGCGAGTTTCATTCGCGGCTGTTGCCAGTATTTCAACTGGACAAGGGACTTGAATTTCCTGCGGCGGAACCTTCAGCGCATGCGCCTGGCCATGCGCTATATGCAGGAGGTGCTCGGGGGCAGGCGGGAAAAGTGCATCGTTGCGCCTTTTCCCGGCCACGACGGCCGGAGCGGTATCGAGCTTCTTGCGGACGGAGGGAAGATCATTCACTCGGGACGTGGGATCAGCAACAACTACTGGGATATCCTTCCCATGGGATACCGCGACGCTTATGCGACAATACAATACTACGACGCGTTGAAGCAGCTTGCGCTGCTTGAAGAAGAGATCCGCGCCCATCCTGAATGGAACATGCTCGGCGGGCCTTTGGCTTTCGATCCCGAGGGGCTGCGGAAACACGCCGAAGAGGTGAAAAAGCACGCTGGTAAGCTTTTTTGGAACGAAGCGACAGGTAGATTCGTCGCGGGTATGGATATCGACGGGATTCCGCACGATTACGGATTCACTTTTTTGAATTGCGAGGCTGTTTGCTGCGGTTTCGCAACGGAAGCGCAGGCGCAATCCATAATGGAGTGGCTGTGTGGGGATCGGCTGGTGCGTGGTGATACTTCCCAGGGACCGGATATCTACCACTGGCGTTTCGGCCCTAGGTCCACCACAAGGCGCAACATCGACTGGTACGGGTGGTACTGGTATGCTCCTGAGTCCCTCCCTTGGGGAGGGCAGGTGCAGGACGGCGGGGCGGTTTTGGGGTTCTCGTATTTCGATCTTATGGCGCGCCTTAAAACAAGAGGGCCTGAGAACGCGTGGACCCGGCTTAAAGAGATTGCAGATTGGTTCGGCGAGGTGCAGGAGGCCGGCGGGTACCGGAAGTATTACAGGGATCCCTCGCGGGGCACGCTGCAAGGAGGAGGCGTTTGCGGCGGCCTGGGTGTGGACGAAGAATTTTACGAGAGTATTCTTGTCCCTCAAATAATGCTTCGGGGATTCATGGGATTCAGGCCGAGGGGAGATGGGTTCGAAATCCAGCCCCGGCTACCGGAGCGGTGGCCGAGCCTCAGGATCACAAGGATCCACTTCCACAGGCTTGTGCTCGATATCGAGGCCGACCGGAAGTCTATTACGATCAGCGCGAAAGGTGCCTCGCTTGAGCCCGAACGAATCTACCTGCCTCAGGGGCTTTGGCTCCGTCGCCTTCTGGATCCGGAAGGGAAGGTCCGGGAGAAGAAGACTTTTCTTGTAACAGAGGAAGGCTGCGGCATTCCCGTCCGCTTTGATGGGGAAACAACGGTCCGTTTGCTGAAGATCAAGTGATTTTCGCGCAGGCCGGCCGGACCGTTTCGCAACAAGTTGACTCTCCCCTTCCTTGGTACGAGCGATTCACTTTGGGCGGCTACGGAGAGTTCCACGGGAACTTCGGCGAAGGAAGCGGCGGTGACAAGGCCGACTTACATAGGGTGGTCCTCTACGTTGGATATGAGTTCGACGACTGGATCAGTTTCAACAGCGAGATCGAACTGGAGCACGCCTACGTTTCAGAGGGAAGCGACGGGGAGTTGTCCTTTGAACAAGCGTATTTCGACTTCTTGATCCTATATAGGCGTGCACGATTGGTAGAATCTTGTTCTCGTTTGTGGTCAAGACAGCGAAAGACCTATGTGGTACGTA
>CAZGYL010000699.1:0-2973 GCA_964529985.1 uncultured Planctomycetia bacterium
GCCCGAGCGTCCAGGAAAACCGCTGGCTTCACAACCACCGGTACGGGAACGAAAACAAGTCTGGCCTCACCGGGCAGCTTTACTTGGCGCTTCTCCTCCTGAACTATCGCTGAAACTGCAACAATCTGGCTGACTTTTGTACGCAGAACGCCTACCGTTACGCCTTCAACGTTCGTGGGTCGGGGCTGCTGTACCTCTACGTCCGTACCACGCACAACCAGCAGAACCTGTCTGTTGTAAACCGGCCCGCCGTTCTCACCGATAAGTTTTATTACGATTTTTGCCTCCGAAGTACCGTCGGCGGGAACCGGCTCTTCGGGTTCAATTCGAATGGTTGAGCGCTGCGGATTGACCGGCGGTGGAGTCCCGCCGATTCCTCCCCCTCCGTCTTCGCACCCGGTCAAAAGGAAACCGAACCAAAGCAGCACAGGGCAGACAGCTCGGAGCCGACCCTTAAGGACCTCCTTGCGGCGGGAGCTCGTCATGGCGGTTCCTCCACCGTTTTTCTGCTCGCGGTGCCAGGCCGTAAGTCCCGTTGCCATTGTACGGCTTAGAAGCGGGCCATAAAATCTCTTTTCTGCCGGTGCGCCGTTCCGGAGATTCAACAGAGCGCCGCCTGTGGCTCTGAATGCTGGAGGAAGAGGCGGCAGGAAGCGGAGGTGGTTGTCGGGGCGGAAACCGGGTCTGTTTTGAGACAGGCGGACGCTGCGGGTGCACAGCGGTGGGGGGATCAGCATGGCCGGCTGGATCAGTGAACTGCGGAGGCGCTGTGAGCGCGGGGAAAGCGTTCCGGCGGATTTGGCCCTTGAAGTGCTTAAGGCGCCGGCCGGAGAGCTCCCGGACGTGTTCGCTTCGGCAAACGCGCTCAGGAGGCGGTTTTTCGGAGACCGGGTCCGACTTTGCTCGATTGTTAACGCCAAGAGCGGAGCTTGTCCTGAAGACTGCGCCTTTTGCGCTCAATCCGCAAGGCACCGCACAGAGGTCAAAGTCTATCCACTTCTCGGTGAGGAGGACTTGAAGGAGGCGGCACGTCGGGCCGCCGCGCTTCCCATTGACCACTTCGGCGTTGTGACAAGCGGCCCCGCCCTTTCCCCTGAAGGCGTCCGACAGGTTGCCTGTGCTATAAGCAGCTTCCCGGAAAGATCGTTTAACTGGTGCGCTTCTTTGGGGTCTGTTGACAGAGAAGCGCTGCTGTTGCTCAAGGAAGCGGGTCTGCGGCGCTTTCACCACAACCTGGAAACCTCTGAGAGGTTCTTTTCGAAGATCTGCTCCACGCATAGTTTTTCAGACAGATTGCGCACTTTGCGAGCGGCTAAGGAAGTCGGCCTCGAGGTTTGCTCGGGCGGGCTTTTCGGCATGGGGGAGAGCTTGGAAGACAGGGTTGAGTTCGCGCTGACACTGGCGCGGGAAAAGGTGAACTCGATCCCCCTGAATTTTCTTATTCCTATTCCCGGAACGCCTCTGGAAGGCCTGAAGCCCATGCGGCCGCTTGATATTCTACGCTGTGTCGCCATGGTTCGCTTCTGCAACCCGCAAGCTGAAATAAAGGTCTGCGCGGGCCGGGATCACCTAAAAGACCTTATGGGCATGATATTCTACGCCGGTGCGACAGGAATGATGATCGGCCCGCTTCTCACTGTAGCAGGCCGGGACGTGGCCGCGGACCTGCAGCTTCTTGAAGATCTGGAGCTTTCTTGTGATGGAGAAGCAAAGACCCGAGCTGAAGCAGACTGAAAGCTGGGTTGCCGGAGCGCTTGCGCGCCGGAAGACTGAAGGGCTGTTTCGCCGCATTGAGGTTTTCCCTACTCCAGGCGGCGTGCTGCATGTTGAAGGCCGGCGCTCGCTGAACTTCTCCTCTAACGACTACTTGGATCTGGCACGGGATCCGCGGGTGGTCGAGGCTGCCTCCAGTGCGCTTAGACGTTACGGCGCAGGCGCCGGGGCTTCACGCTTGATGGCCGGATCTTTTCCCATTCACCGCGAACTTGAAGAGAGACTTGCAGAGTTTAAAAACTACGGCGAATGTCTTCTTTTCGGAAGCGGTTTTCTGGCAAACGTCGGGGTTATACCCGCGTTGGTCGGCCGCGCTGACGTAGTGATAGCCGACAGGCTCGTTCATGCGAGCCTTATCGACGGAGCTCTGTTAAGCAGAGCGCGTTTGGTTCGGTTTCGGCATAACGACCCGGGAGATCTGGAAAGGTGCTTGGAGACCGTACCGGCTTCAGCCAGGCGGCTTGTTGTAACGGAAGCGCTTTTCAGTATGGACGGCGATATGGCGCCCTTGCGCCGGATTGCGGAAGTCGCACGGCGTTACGGCGCGCTTCTTTTTGTTGACGAAGCCCACGCCACAGGGGTTTTGGGCCCCGGCGGAAAAGGTCTGGTTGTTCAGGAAGGCCTCAACGCACACGTTCAAATCTGCATGGGCACTCTGGGTAAAGCGCTGGGATCATACGGCGCGTTTGTAACGTGCTCCCCTCAGATGCGGGAATATCTTGTGAACTTCGCGCGGACTGCCATTTACTCCACGGCGCTGCCGCCTCCCGCCGCCGCCGCCGCCCTCTGTGCGCTTGAGGTGATCGAAACAGAACCCCAACGGGTCGAAAGCCTCGAGCGGAAATGCAGATTCTTTCGCGGTGTGCTTAGGGAAGAGGGCCTGGAGGTACCTCAGCACGGAGGGCCTATTGTGCCGGTTTTGATCGGCGGGAACGACGCGTGCGTAAGAGCCGCGGAACGCCTTCGCCGCGAAGGAATCGTCGTCTGCGCGATTAGACCTCCGACCGTGCCTGCGGGAACAGCCAGGCTGCGCTTGAGCGTGACTTGCGCGCACCGGGAAGCGGACCTTTCGTTCGCTGCGCGAAAGATCGCCGAGGCTTTGAAGCTCGAGGGAGTTCGGTGCGGAAAGGCCGAGTGATCATTGGGTTATGACCGATCAACACGAGGAGTCGGTTGCGGCTCGTTTTTCAGGGGCCGCAC
>CAZGYL010000700.1:0-2957 GCA_964529985.1 uncultured Planctomycetia bacterium
CGGACCAATCAAAAAGCGGTGTCGAGTCGTTTGTCACCCGGCCGTCCGGCGGCGAAAGCAAGTCGGGAGCGGAGGGCGGAGCCGTATCGATCTTGAACGGCCCGAGGTGAGAAGCGCCCTGTGCCCCGTTTCCGGCTTTATCAACGGTCCGCACGTGGAACCACCACACCCCATCACCGAGAGGTGGGCTGGTTGCGCTTCTACCTCCGGTCTCAACAGTTGCGTCCGGAACTGTGCTGTTGCTCTGATCCCACGCAATCGAGTAGCCCGCCACACCGCTTCCACCGCCGTCGCTTCCCGCAGACCAAGCCACTTCGACCGTTTTATCCGATGACCACCGCCCGACCTGGTGACTGGGGCTTGTCACTTGGGAAGGATTCTGGGGTTCTTGCATGTCGACCTTAAACTCAACCAGCTGGGAGCAACCGACATTGCCGACCTTGTCTTTTGCCACAGCGCACACCCAAACATGGCTCGTAACAGAATAAGGCGATGGCTTGTCGTACGCATCGTACCGGCACGGACAACTGCCTGGATTCGAAGAATAGAACTTGAGCCTATAAGCGCCGGAATCGCAACCCGATCCGCTGTCCGAACATTCCACAGAGGCCCTCACCTGCTCGTTTACCCAATCACCCGGAGCGTTCCTCACGCTCACCTGAGGAGGGGTCGTATCGATATGCCACTCTCCCCTGGCGATTTCACGTTCCCATTTGAAGAACCTATGCTCCCAGGATCCCCAAGAGCCCAGACCCAACCATTCTCGAAGCTTCTTTCTGATATGAACGCCGCCCCAAGCTGTAAAGCCTGCCTTGAGCCTCCATAGTCCGGACGTAACAGATCCGTACATGTACCCATACAGGTACGGATTGCCGCGCACGAAAGGCCCTGCAACGTCATACACATAGGCAGTAAGGTCTATCCCCGGTTGTTTGAATTGGGAATACCATGAGCCCAAGCTCAGGTCGGCTCTCGCACCCGTGCGCACCTCAAAGTTGTCGTAGTCGGCGTTGGTCCAATGCTCGTTTATCCAGCTCCACCCGCCTTCCCAGCGCGCACCGAGCTTATTGTGCGCGCTGAAATGCGCGCGGTACTTGACATCCAATCGCGCATGCAGCCCGACCTTAGCCGACGCGTACGGTTCAAGTTGGAGGCGGATCCAAACAGGTATAAAGAATACTGAAAACCAAAAGTCCTTGTAAAGGTTTCCGCAGATCAGCGTAGACCACTTGCCGCTGTAAGCGTATCGCGCGAATGCATCCAGCTGCGCCTGCAGACTCGGATCAAAAGAGACCCAACCTTCAAACCATTTTAGTTTGAACCACTTGAATTTCCAGCCCAGGTGTGCTCTAAAACCACCCTGGGCATGAGTGTAAGTCCTGACACGCCAATTCGAATCAGAAAAAGTCTTATCAAACGTGAAACTCGGATTCCATTGCCAGGTTTTGGAGAACTTAAGCGGCCGCCGGGGAATCCCTCCGCCGCTCTTAAACCGCTTTACCGCGCCTGCAGGCGCAACCCCGGTGTACCGGACCTTGAAAATGCGGAAGCTGCGAAAGGCCTCCACCACCGACGCCCCCTCGTTCTCAAAAAGGAGATCGGGGGCGCCTTCGGTCACAACAAGCTGCTCCCGGAGTACTAACTCACTTCCATTAACCGTAACTTCAGCCCTCAGCACCGTTCCTCCGCCGAACTCTACCCTCCATGATGCGCCCTGAAGCTCAGCTGCATTCAAAATCTCAGAGGTCTGAGGGAGGCGGAAATTCACGGTGCGGTTGCGTGTTAGGATCTGCTCTCCCGGAAGCGAGTCAAGATAGAGTGCGGCGTAGATACACGCATTTAGGATGTGCTCGGAAGCAAGATCAAGCGCCGCCTCGTTCTGCGGTCCTATTTGAACTTCCCATGTTCCATCATCTGGATTGTAGAGCGCCGCTTCAGGCACACGCACGGTCTGTGCGAGCACCGCATTGGCTTTGTGCGGCGAAACGTCGCTTTCTATGAGAGTGGGAGTGGAGCCGAGAAGCGTAAGAATCTCAGCCCCGGTGTCATCCTCAAGGCTCTGTTTGGCTTCATCCGAGAGGAGATAGGCTTCCTGCCAGCTGTGAAAAAGATCAACAAGCGAGGGATCGGTGACACTGATCGCCCGGCTGACTTCCGCAACTCCGTCGGGACCCACCGACACATTCTCTTCGCTTGAGAGCTCAAGTATCCTGCGACAAATGCAGGCTCCGCCGCCGCCACCGCCGCACTGAAGTATTACTGCCTCGTACGGAGGTACTTGGAGGGTAACAACCTCCGTACGGCCGCTTGGAACGGTCCTGGTCTGATCTCCCCAAACAAATCGCGTGACCGCCCCGGCGCACGGGGCGGTCACCTCGAAGGTCACAACCGCTGGATCCGCATTGTCGTTCCAAAATATCTCCCGCTCGGTGCCGCAAGGAACGGGAGCTCCGGGAGGAGGCGGCAAGCAACCCTCCGGAGCAAGCATACACAATGGCAGCTCGTCCTCTGTAGGATCCTCCCCGCAGTCAGGGAACGGTTCGGGAAGTGCACCTCCGCCTGCAAACAAATAGGAAAGAATCCGTACTGCATCGGCTATATCGACATTCCCGTCATCGTTGGCATCGCCTGCGTCCGGGCATTTTGGAACAAGCTCGGCGCACGGATCCCCGGGCCCTGCAAACAGATAACTCAAAACGCAGACTGCATCGGAAATGTCCGTCTTTCCATCGAAGTTTGAATCGCCTCTTATAAACGGTTGGAGCGCTTTGAGAGCGATAGCGGTCACCGTCGAGTCGCCCGGCGGATTTCCCTCTCCCAGGTCGCGAATCCGGATCTCAAGAGTGTGATCAACGACGTATACAACCAAACTGAGCGCTGTGGCCGTAAAAACCCGTCCTTGCATATCTCCGTCCGGAGGCAGCGCAGCATCCGCGGGCACAAAGTAATCGATGTGC
>CAZGYL010000701.1:0-2940 GCA_964529985.1 uncultured Planctomycetia bacterium
GATCTTATACCGGGTGGCAAGATTTTTCTCTACGGGCCCCAACCCGATACAGTGGCGGACGGCGCGTGCGTGCCTTCGGGTGCCAGAGCACGAGCCCCGAACGGACTGTGGCTGGTGCCTGAAGAACCGACCCCCGGGGAACCCAACCGCTTCGAGCTGAACGATGCCGTTGTGATTTCAGAAATCATGTACCACCCCATGTACCGGGACGATCCCGAGGAAAGAGGGGAATACATCGAGATAGCCAACCGCAGCGACAGGCCGGTTGAGCTTACAGGCTGGCGTTTTGTCAACGGTATTTTCTATGCATTCCCTGAGGGGACGGTGCTCCGGCCGGGTGCCTATCTGGTCGTGGCCAGAGACCCTGCATGGTTGAAGCAGCGATACGGGATTTCCAACGTTTTGGGCCCGTATCAAGGCAGACTCGACAACGGCGGGGAAAGGATCACCTTGATCGATTCCAGCGGCAATCCGGTCGATGAGGTCCATTATTACGACGCCCGCAAATGGCACCCTTATGCGGACGGCGGCGGATCGAGCTTGGAGCTCCGCGACCTGCGCGCGGATAACAGCGCCGCTGAAGCATGGGCCGCAAGTATCGAAAGCACAAAATCCGTCTGGCGCACTTACAAGTACCGCGGTGTGGCCCGGGCCGACGGTGGACCTGTACGCTGGAACGAATTTGTAATGGGGTTGCTCTATGCGGGCGAAATACTGATCGACGATATTCATGTCGTTGAATCGCCCGACGGGTCCGCCACCGAATTCCTTCAAAACTCGGATTTCGAAGACGGCATGCGGGCCTGGCGGATCATCGGCAACCACAGGCACAGCGAGGTTGTTGATGATCCTGAAGAGCCCGGTAACAAGGTGCTGCATTTGATCGCCACAGGTCCGACCGATCACATGCATAACCACGCGGAGACAACCTACAGAGACAACCGGCCGATCCGAAACGGCCGCACCTACGAGATCTCATTCCGCGCGAAATGGCTTGCGGGCTGCGATCTTCTCAACACAAGGCTTTATTTCAACCGCGTGGCGCGGACCACGGTTCTCTCAGTACCTCAGAAACGCGGTACGCCCGGAGCTCCTAATTCGGTTGCCGTGGAAAATATAGGCCCGACCTACTCTGAGCCCAAACACCGGCCCGCCGTTCCCAAGCCGGGTCAAGGAGTAAGTGTCTCCATTCGAGCGGATGATCCGGACGGAATCGCCTCCATGACGTTGTGGTGGTCTGTAAACGAAGGCCCTTGGGAATCCGCCGCCATGAGCCTCGGTGAGGACGGCAGGTGGCGCGGCGCGATTCCGGGGCAGCCTGCAGGAGCAGTCGTTCATTTCTACGTCGAAGGGGTTGATTCGCGCGGTGAAAGCTCCACATGGCCTCAAAAAGGAAGGGAATCTCGAGCGCTTTACCAAGTGGAGGACGGCCGAGCTCAGCTCGATAAACTCCACAATCTGCGCATTATCATGACGGCCGGTGATACCGATTTCCTCCACAGACCGACCAACGTAATGAGCAACGAGTTCCTCGGGGCCACGGTACTTTACGATGAGAGGGAAGTTTTCTACGACGTCGGGGTGCGCCTGCGAAGCAGCGAGCGCGGGCGCCTTGCAGCCTCCCGGGTGGGTTTCAGCTTGAGGTTCCAGCCCGACCATCTTTTCAGAGGGGTCCACAGAAGTCTGGTTATCGATCGATCGGGAGGCCTGCGCTTCGGGCGGAGCTTCGGGCAGGACGAAATTCTCGCGAAACACATAGCCAACCACGCAGGCGGCATCCCCGGCATGTACGACGACATGGTGTATGTGATAACCCCGCGGCGCGCCACAACAAGCACGGCTTTGCTTTTGATGGCCGCCTTCGGAGATGTGTACCTCGAGTCGCAATACGAAAACGGCGGCGACGGCATGCTGTATAAGTACGAGCTCATCTACTATCCCACCACCACGGTCGACGGGAATCCCGAAAGCCTCAAACTGCCTCAGCCCGATCAGGTGATAGGTCACGATATCGCGGATCTCGGAGACGACAAGGAGCGTTACAGGTGGTGGTTCCTGATCGAGAACAACCGTGACCGCGACGATTACAGCCGTTTTATCGAATTCTGCAAGAATTTCGCGGCGCCTTCTTCACAGCTCGAACAGGCCGTCCAAGAGGTAATGGATGTCGATGAATGGATGCGCACCTTCGCCCTGTACGCCCTTTGCGGAATAAGCGATACGTACACTTATGGAAACGACCACAACAACATGCATTACGTGCGGCCAAGAGACAACAAAGTTCTGGTTTTCCCCTGGGACATGGATTTTGCGTTCGTACGCAATGTAAACAGCGCGCTCTGGGGAGACCGCAATCTGGCGCGCATTATAAGCAGGCCGGTTTTTACACGCATGTACTACCGGCATATGTTGGATATCATAGAGAGCACCTTCAACACCGATTACATGAGCTACTGGATCAACCACTACGGGAACTTGGTCGGCCAGGACTTCCGCAGCATAGGGAGCTATATAAGCCAGCGCGCCGCTTACGTTCTGAGTCGGATTCCGAGAAGTACGGCTTTTGCGATCACCACAAACGGCGGTGAAGACTTCAGTGTCGAAACGCAGGATGTGCTCCTTGAGGGAACCGCACCGGTCACGGTCGTCGAAATAACCGTAAACGGCAGGCCCGCGGCTTTGACCTGGCGCAGCGTAACAAGGTGGAGGACGACCGTCCCTCTCAAACCGGGACCCAATGAGCTCCGTTTCAAAGCCTACGCCGAAGGAGGTGACCTGCTCGGAGAGGACTCTATAACGGTGACCTCTACGGCTGATTACGACCCTCCGCTTGTGGCTATGGTTGTACCTCTTGAAGGCCCTGAGACAGGGGGGACCAGCGTCGATATATACGGGGACAACTTCAAGCCCGGGGCGGTGGTGCGTTTCGGTACTCAGGAA
>CAZGYL010000702.1:0-2927 GCA_964529985.1 uncultured Planctomycetia bacterium
CCATCTTGTTGACCGCGACAAGGAGATGCGGAATCCGGAGCAAAGAAGCTATAAAAGCATGGCGTTTGGTTTGGGTCACGACGCCTTTCCGCGCATCAACAAGCAGAAGCGCCAGATTCGCAGTTGAGGCTCCGGTCACGGCGTTGCGCGTGTACTGCTCGTGACCGGGAGCATCTGCCACTATGAACTTGCGTTTCGGCGTCGAAAAGTAGCGATAAGCCACGTCAATCGTTATACCTTGCTCGCGCTCCTGCTTAAGCCCGTCGGTGATGAACGCAAGCTCTAACTCTTCGTTTTGAGAGCCGTGCCGCCTTGCAGCCGCCCGTACGTCGTCGAGCTCATCTTCGTACAGAGACTGCGATTCCAGAAGTAGTCTTCCCAGAAGCGTACTTTTGCCGTCGTCGACGCTTCCCAGAATGACAAAACGGAGAAGTTCTTTTTGAGCGTCCTTTTCGAGCAGCTCGCGTAAAGCAACAGGGCTAGAAGTAACCATCACGCTTTTTCTCTTCCATGGAAGATGCGCCGTTCTTATCGACCGCCCGATTCTCCCGCTCGGATTTTCTCGCAAGCATGACTTCAGCCAATATTTGCTCGACGGTCTCAGCTTGCGAGGGCACCGCTCCGGTGCAAAGTTGGCAGCCTAAAGTGCGGAAGCGGCACTTGATCCGCTCAACGCGTTCTCCCGGCCTGGGCTTGTTGAGATCTCCCGCCAGGAGGAGCAAACCGTCTCTTCGAATAACCTCTCTTTCTCTTGCAAAATAGAGGGGCACAACCGGAATCTTCTCCCTGTATATGTAGTGCCAAATGTCGGCTTCCGTCCAATTAGAAAGAGGAAACACGCGGAAAGACTCACCTTTCCGGCGTCTCGTGTTGTAGATATTCCAAAGCTCCGGCCGCTGATTGCGCGGGTCCCATTGCATAAATCGATCGCGGAAAGAGAAGATACGCTCCTTTGCGCGCGATTTCTCCTCGTCTCTGCGGGCTCCTCCCAAAGCGGCGTCAAACCCGTAAGTGCGCAGAGCCTGGACTAAGGCCTCGGTTTTCAGCAATTCGGCGCACATGCTGCAGGTCCAGTTTTCCGGAGGGCCGATCCTCTTCAGAGCCTCGGTGTTGGTGTGGACAATGAGCCTGGCCCCTGTTTCGGCTGCGAAACGGTCCCGGAACTCGATCATTTCACGGAACTTGAAGGTTGTGTCTATATGAAGAAGCGGAAAAGGAAGCGAACCCGGCGCAAAAGCTTTGCGGGCCAAGTGGACGAGCACTTGAGAGTCCTTTCCGATCGAGTAAAGAAGGACGGGATTGTCGAACTCTGCGTAAACTTCCCGTATGATGTAAATGCTTTCGGCCTCAAGTTGTTGGAGATGCGACAGTACGTAGCTGTTCATTGCGCCTTCAGGGAATCGATCCAGGGCCTTTGATAACTCAACGATCCGGGCCCCGCAAATATCCTGCCTTCTCCAGATACCGGTGCACACGTTCGACGCATTCTGCTACTCCAAGTTGAGCAGTGTTCAGCGTCAATTCCGCCTCGAGGGGTTTTTCATAAGGAGCGCTTATCCCGGTAAAGTTCGGGATCTCTCCGCGCCGCGCTTTTTGATAAAGCCCTTTCGGGTCTCGGGCTTCACAGACCTGAAGCGGAGCATCAAGGAAAACCTCAACGAACCTGCCGCCGGGAGCTTTGGCCCGCGCTGCGAGACGGCCCTCCCGGTAGGGTGAGATAAAGGCTGTGATTGCCACAAGTCCCGCGTCGGCCAAGATGGCGGCTACTTCGCCTGCACGGCGGATGTTTTCCGCTCTGTCTTGCGGGGAAAACCCCAAGTCGCGATTCAGGCCTTTTCTGAGCAGATCTCCGTCGAGCACGTAAGCAAGGCGGCCCTCGGACAAAAGCCTGCGTTCCAAGGCGCGGGCCAGCGTGGTTTTCCCCGATCCGCTCAAGCCGGTGAACCAAACAACACAACCTTGTTGCCCGAGTAAAGCCGCCCTCGCAGCCGAGGCGGTTTCCCCGGGCTGAAGGTGGCGGTACAGCGCTTTCTTCCTTTCCATTTCAAGCGAGCTTTTGAAGAGCCGACCTTCTTGCAGGGCACCCGAAGGTTCCCGGCTACGTTATCACGTAAACGCTGCCGGTCAAAGAACCGCCGCTGCAAAAGGGGGGATCAAGGCCGGGTGGCAGGCTCAAAATCACCGCCCAGCGCACCGGGGCTTCTCTTAAGGAAATCTCCGAGATCCAGGGTCACGGTAAGCTTCCGGCCGTCCCGCAGGATCATGACTTTTGTTTTGCCCTTCGCTGCGGCTGCAGCCATTGAAACTTGAATATCCAAGAGATTCTTGAATTCCTTACCGTTTACCCCGATAACGAGGTCACCCTCCTGCAATCCCGCCTGAGCGAACAGCCCTCCCGGTTTCAGAGAGATAACCCTGAGCGCGTTGAGGGGCTTGGGTTCGTAAAGGATAGGTCCCGGCGCCGGGACCTCGATCTCCATTAATCCCCCCAGCGGATCGTTTGAAGTTATCTGATACTTCCCCGGCGGAACATCCTTGAAGATGACTCTGCCCTCGGCATCCGCCTTCGCGCTCCGGCCGTAGGGCCACCGCTTTCCGGTTTCTTTCAGAGAAAGCCTCAGGTCCTTCTTGTCCTCGGGGAGTATGACGACCACCTCGTAGAGCTCCGGCATCGGAATGGTTATCTCGTTGCGGCCCGACTTGAGATTCACGCGGACCGAGGCGAAAGTTATGTCTCTCCACCCCAAGGACAGAAGCACATGATAGTCGCCGGGCGCCAAAGGCCCCAGATCCACTTTACCTGTTGGAGGAACCTTCCTGGGCGGTTCTTCAGCGAAATCAAAGCCGCTTTCCTCTTGCACGACCGGGCGGAGCTCCACCCTCAACTTCTGCGCTGATTCGCTTTCAGCAGCGCCCTCGATCGTGAC
>CAZGYL010000703.1:0-2913 GCA_964529985.1 uncultured Planctomycetia bacterium
ACACACTCGACGGATCGACACCCACAGAACAAAACTCTCAGCGGTACACCGGCCCTATCCGCATTGACGGTACGACTGTGATAAGAGCCCGCGCTTTCAAGAGCGGTGCACTGCCTTCAGCCGTTGCTTCACGGACGTACATTTTCTTAAGTGACGTGCTCACCCAGTCTCCGAACGGCCAACCACCGGGACCCGGTTGGCCTTCGGGATCCGTAAACGGGCAAGTACTCGATTACGGCATGGACCCCAACGTGGTTAATGACCCGCGGTGGCGCGATCAACTCACAGAAGCCCTGATTTCCATACCCACCATTTCGCTCGTTACGGACCTCGAAAACCTTTTTGATCCTGCAAAAGGCATTTATGTAAACGCCCGAAACGACGGGAGAGCATGGGAGAGGCCGACCTCGGTGGAGCTTATCAACCCGGACGGCACCCCGGGTTTTGCGGTCAACGCCGGCTTGAGGATCCGCGGCGCTTTCAGCCGCAGCGGCAACAATCCCAAACATTCATTCCGCCTGTTTTTCAGAGCCGAATACGGCACCGGGAAGCTCAACTATCCGCTTTTCGGCGGCGAAGGGGTTGACACCTTCGACAAAGTCGATCTTCGCACCAGCCAAAACTACTCCTGGGCTTTTCAGGGGGACAGGCGTAACACTCTGCTTCGCGACGTCTTCTCGCGCGACTCCCAGCGCGATATGGGCCAGCCTTACACGCGAAGCCGCTACTACCACCTTTATTTGAACGGACAGTATTGGGGGATCTATCAGACCCAGGAACGCGCGGATGCGGATTTCGCAGCCTCCTACCTCGGCGGTAAGCCCGAAGAATACGACGCGATCAAGAACGACTCTTCGGGATCAAGAGCTCTGCATGCCGCCGACGGAACCATGGACGCTTACCGAAGGCTCTATGACGCAGCCGTTGCAGGGTTCGCCTCGGATTCCGCCTACCTGGCCGTGCAGGGCCTAAGGCCCGACGGCACCCCCGATCCCAACGGCGAGTGCCTGCTTGATGTCGACAACCTAATGGATTACATGATCTGCACCTACTATGTAGGGGATCCGGACTCGCCTGTAAGCTGCTGGGCGCATTTCTCCAACAACGTCTTTGCGCTTTACAACCGCGTGCGGCCCAAAGGTTTCACCTGGTACCGCCACGACGCGGAGCATTCGCTGGGCGCAAACGGCGGGCTGTATGAAGGGAGGCTTCTTACCGATCCCGTCGATAGGACGATCGGACAGGAATGGCGTCACTTCAACCCGGCATGGCTCCACCTGCGGCTGACTGAAAACCGGGAGTATCTCATCGCGTTTGCAGATCGAGTGGTGAAGCACTTTTTCCACGGCGGTGTTTTCACACCTGAGCGCAGCGCGGAGCGGCTCAGGGAAAGGGCACGGCAGATCGAGCTTGCGATTATCGCCCATTCGGCACGCTGGGGCGATGCAAAGCGCGAGCCCCCGCGCACGAAAGACGACTGGCAATCCGAAGTCAACTGGCTGCTCAACACGTTCTTTCCCCAGCGCACTCAGATCGTACTTGACCAGATGCGATCCGTGGGAATGTTCCCTGACCTTGCAATCTGTTCGTTCAACCAGCATGGAGGCGAAATCCAGCCGGGATTCACGCTCCGCATAACTCAAAGCAACGGTACTCCGGGCACGATCTACTACACGCTTGACGGAACGGATCCCAGGCTCTGGGGCGGGGCGATCAATCCTACCGCCCGCCGGTACTCGGACGACACAACCGCTGTAACCGTCATCGAGCGCGGATCGGTGTGGCGCTACAACGACAGCGGGGTGGATCTGGGCACGGCCTGGAAGGAACCCGGTTACAACGATTCTTCTTGGAAGCAGGGGC
The DNA here is from genome assembly GCA_964529985.1 of uncultured Planctomycetia bacterium. Lineage (GTDB taxonomy): Bacteria > Planctomycetota > UBA8108 > UBA8890 > UBA8898 > CAZGYL01. The sequence continues at coordinate 1,864 of CAZGYL010000703.1, forward strand.
CGGCCCAGCTGGGTTACGGAGACGGTGACGAAGCTACCGAGGTAAGCTTCGGCCCCGATCCCAACAACAAGTATCCCACCACCTATTTCCGCCGCACTTTCACGGTTCAGGATGCAAGCGCTCTTGCAGAGGTGACCCTTTCGATCGTGGTGGACGACGGGGCTGCGGTCTACATAAACGGTGTTGAAGCGATACCAAGGATCAACCTCCCTTCAGGAGACATTACATACAACACCTACGCGGAAGGACCGGGGGTTCCGGTCGGGGGAGCCGAGGAATCCGCTTTCCGTTCGTTCCAGGTCGATCCCGCGCTTCTTGCAGACGGCGAAAACCTAATAGCCGTTGAAATCCACCAGGCAAGCGCAAGCAGTTCGGACATAAGCTTCGACCTTGAGCTTACCGCGCTTGTGTCCGGCCAAGGATCAGAGCCGATCGTTCTGAACCGAACCACAACGGTCAAAGCACGCGTCTACTTGAACGGCAGGTGGGGAGCCCTTACCGAAGCGCGGTTCACCGTCGGCCTGAGCGGCCTTGTAATCAACGAGTTCATGGCAAGCAATCACACGACGCTGGAGGATCCTGACGAGCCCGGTGAATTTCCAGATTGGATCGAGCTTTACAACGGAACCGATCACGTCGTCGATTTGAGCGGCATGTATCTTACCGATGATTTGCAGGACCTTGCCAAATGGCGTTTTGCGGACGGCATAACCATAGAGCCGGGGGGCTTCCTTGTAATCCTGGCCGACGATGACGGAACCCAAGGGCCGCTTCATACCAATTTCAAGCTAAGTGTAAGCGGCGAAGCGATAGCGCTTGTCGACTCCGACGGCACGACCGTGCTTGACTCGGTGATTTTCGACTTTCAGAGGGAGGATGTCTCCTACGGCAGGTATCCGGACGGCGGCCAAGAGTGGGGATTCCATACCTCACCGACGCCCGGCTCCGGGAACTCGCCTCATTCGCAATAGAACGGCTTAGGGCTTCTGCTTTTCTTCCGTGCCTTCAGGCAGCCCGCCGGACGGGACGGCTGCAGCACTTCTTTGCGTT
>CAZGYL010000704.1:0-2911 GCA_964529985.1 uncultured Planctomycetia bacterium
CGGAAGACATGGAAGGCCGGGGTTGGGCGAAAAGATCGACGTTTATCTCAGCCACCGCTTTGGACCGGGTGTCGGTGAAGAAGAAGGATTTCATTCTCGTGGCCCGCCCCCAGCGTTTCAACTACGAAGGGGGAGGGCTCTTCATGATCGCTCTCAAAGACCTTCCCAATTACAAGCGTGTGGGAATACCTGTAGGGAAGGTGGTCGGCGGCTGGGAGAACCTCGAAAAACTTGCGTCCTTAAACGGCTGGAGGCAACCTTACGCAAGACGCATTTCTTCCGCCCGGCTTTATCTTGAGGACGAACTGCCCGCGAAATGGAAGAGTGCGGTTATCGCCTCCAAAGGCCCTGCCAAGCCGTCAGGCCCTCTGCCCATCGTCCGCATACACACCAAGTACGGCGTGATCGAGGCCGAGTTGTATGAGGATGATGCCCCTAATACAGTGGCGAACTTTATTGAGCTTGCTGAGAAGGGCTTCTACAACGGGCTTACCTTCCACCGTGTTGAGAGCTTTCTCATTCAAGGCGGCGATCCTACGGGAACGGGCAAAGGCGGGCCGGGCTACCGCATAAAGGATGAGGTCAATGCGCGCAGGCATGTTGCAGGCGCCTTAGGCATGGCCAAGCTGCCGAGTCGACCGGATACCGCCGGCAGCCAGTTTTACATCCTCAAGAAGAATTGTCCTTATCTGGACGACATGGCCGAGTTTACGATCTTCGGGAAGGTCACAAAAGGCATGGACGTGGTCAACAAGATACAAAAGGGGGATAAGATCGAGAAGATCGAGGTCGTCCGCAAGAGGGACCATCCTTACAAAGCGGAAAAGATACCTCTGCCCGGACAGAAACTTCCTGAGGAAACAAAGAAGGCCGAAAAGAAGGCCGAAAAGAAGGCCGAAAAGAAGGCCGAGAAAAAAGCCGGAGAAAAGAAGTCGGCCGGTAAAGCCGCCGCCTCAGAAGGCAAATCTCCCTCTCCCGCGGGATCTTCGAAAAAGTAATCTCCCGATTCGCTGAACGGCTTTACAACTTGCGGAAAGAAAAAAGGCCTCTCGTCTGAGAGGCCTCCCTCCCGGGCAGCCCGGAACCGTTCGCAGCGTGGGTTCTTTGAGAACCCTTCCGATTTCTGCTTACAAGTCCCGCGGCTGGAGGGTCGAGCGCTTGTTCTCCTTGGCCCGCCAAACAGCCTTCTCAATGAGCTGGCAAAGCGCTTCGTTGGCGGCGGCCAAGAATTCCTTGGAGCTCATCATGCCGTGGCCGCGGACGAACGCCTTGACCTTGCTGGCGACAATCAGAGGCTCCTTGGGAACTTTGGCCTTCTTTGCCTTTTTCGCCTTTTTCCTGGCCATAAACACACGCTCCCTTCATTACTTCCGACCGCGCACGGCGACATCGGCCCACAGCCGGCACCGGACGGAATAAACCTCCACGAACACACAACAGCCTGGTGGGCGCAGGCACACCGTAGGGGCGCATTCAAGCAAAAAGAACGCGTTTTGTCAAAGGTTTTTCAGCACGAAACGGGCAAAAACTGCAAAATTTCGGGCCGAAAGGCCGTATTCAGGCTGTTTCGGTGGGTTCGGAAACCCGAAATCGGCCCCAAAGTACGGCGAAACGCGGCTTTGAGCGTGTTTTGGCGTGCTTGAGCGGGGACAGAACGGAAAACTCCCGGAGAGGTTCGGCCGATCGTAACATTGAGGGACCGCACCTTGGTGCGGCTGCATTCTTGAGACTCCCCGAACAAGGTTCAGGGCGGGAGAGACAATGACCGGTGGAGCCAAAAACAGCGTGCCGGATCAGGCGGGTTTTCTGCCGACCTGCGCGGAGGAACTTGCGGGACGCAATTGGCACGATGTGCACGTCCTGCTCGTTACGCCCGAGCCTTACATTGACCACCCCAGTTTCGGCGCCGCAGTGCTCGGTCGATTCCTGGAGGCGGAGGGGTGGCGTGTGGGCATTCTCCAACAGCCCGATTGGAAAGATCCCGCAGCATTCAAAACGCTCGGCAAACCACGCCTTTGGGTCGGGATATCCGGAGGCACGGTGGACTCTCTTCTTGCGGTCTACACGCTGAACCGCAAGAAGAGGCGCGACGATGCCTTCGGCCCCGGAGGAAGCGGAGGCAAACGGCCGGCGCGTTCTTCCATCGTGTATGCGAATGTCATACGAAGTGTTTTTCGGGATGTCCCCATCGTTCTGGGAGGAATCGAAGCCGGCACGAGGCGCTTTGCACACGTAGATTGGTGGGACGGCAAGATCAGGCGTTCCATCCTCTGCGATGCTCGAGCCGATCTTGTGGTCTGGGGAGAAGGTGAACGCGTCGCTCTGCACATAACGCAGCTTCTTGCCGAGGGTGAGAAGAAACTTTGGGGTGTGCCCGGCACTGCCGTGAGGATCCGGCCGGCCGATTTGGACGAAGCTATGGAACGGGCCGCGCGGTACTTTCGAATCGAAGGCCGGCCTTTCGAAGGCCCGAAATGGGATATCGCGCCCTTCCCTGATATACCGCGGTCGGTGCGTTTTCTCCCGTCGTATGAAGAACTTCTCGAAGGGCCGAGGGAACGCCTTCTTGAAGCCTCTCTTATCCTCGATCAAGAAACCCGAGGACCTGTCGGTGCGGTTCTGATACAGCGACACGGGGATCAACTGATCGTTTCTTTCCCGAGGGCGCGATACCTTGAGGGACGTGAATTGGATCGAATCAGCGAGCTATCCTTTTTGAGGGATCAGCACCCTGCTTTGGAAAAGGCTCCTGCACTCGAAGCTGTGCGCACCTCCGTCATCACGCACAGAGGTTGCCCGGGAGGGTGTACGTTCTGCGCAATCAGCCTGCACCACGGCCGCACCATTCGCTCTCGGACCATAGAGTCGGTCGTAAGGGAAGTGAAGAGCATCGCGTCCATGCCGTTTTTCC
>CAZGYL010000705.1:0-2902 GCA_964529985.1 uncultured Planctomycetia bacterium
GGCTATATCCCGGACGCTTAGGGTCTCGCCGCGACGCGCAGCCCGCGCCAGAACATCGAGGATCTCCTTCTGGCGGCTTGTAAGATCATGGGTTCGTATCTTCTTTTTCGGCATTCTGCTCAGCGCATACACCGGGGCGGAGTCCCTCTTGCTTCAAAGCTCCAGTATACGAACGGTTGTTTGGAGCACAAGAAAAAAATCCCTTTCGGTTTGCGGCGCCGTCTTGGGGAGGGCCGGTCGGGCGGGGCGGAATCTCGGTAGTGTTGCAAACTTGCTTTGAGGCCCGATGGCGCCTTGGCGGCCGGCGGCCCTGCAAAGTATAATCAGGGCGCGGCCGGTAAGGTCTCAACGTCACGTGTGCCATGAAAGAAGAACGGATTCAGGTGCGACAGGACGGCACGATCCGCCTGCCCAAGGAGGCCATGGAGGCCCTTGGTGTGGGGCCGGGATCGTACCTCAAGGTCACGATCCACTCGGGGCGGGTTGAGCTGGTTAAAACTGTGTACGACCCCTGGGAGGAAGGCCAGCGGAAGAAGAAAACCGCCTCGTTCGAGGAGCTTCTCAAACGTCAGAAGGAGGACCTTGCAGAGGCGGAACGAGACTTCATGGAGAAGTTGAAAAAACCTCCTGACGTCCGCCCGGAGGACAGGCTCGACTTCTGGGATTGAAGCGGCGGGGCGCACCGGATACGCTGCCTTCGCGGGGCTTGTGAGGTATGGACCGTTCAGGCCGCCGGAGTTTGCTGATCATTCAGGCCGGCATCGAGCTGGCCGTTCTGGCGGGCCTCGGGGCATGGGGTGGTACATATCTGGACCGGCGTTGGAACACCGAGCCGTACCTCTTGCTTGCGGGCGCCGGTGTGGGGTTCTGTCTCGGGCTGTGGCGGTTTATCCGGGAGGCCACCGCCGAGGAGGAGCCCAAGGGAAAAGGCAAGGAGGATCGAAGCGGGTGAGACACTCTCTTCTTCGTGGTCTTGTGCGTACGTGGATCGCTTCGGCCGGCGGCTCTTGCATGGCGGTGCCTTTCTTTGAATGGACCGAGCTTGTGGAGGTCGCCTGCGGAGGTTTCGCCGCGGCGGCTGCCGGGTCGGCCGGAGTTATAGTGACCGGGATTTCAGCCCGATCGAATCCTTTGATCTTGGCTTCAATTCACGGGCTCACAGCGAGGTTCGGGGCGGCTGTTGTGCTCCTCATTGCCATTATGCTTATAGAGCTGGTTAAGTTCGGCCCCTTTGCTCTCACTTTCGGAGCGGCCTACATGGCGGTCTTGGCTGTTGAGACGGTGACTATGGCACGGCTGCGGAACGGAAACGGACGCCCGGAGCCCAAGGAGGAGGCGTGATTCACCTGGCCTCGACCGACACTCTCAGCCATGTACTTGACGGGCCGATCACTTTCCTCGGGCCGCACGTGCAGGAGTTTCTCCTGCGCTTGGGGATCACAAAGCATATCGCAATGTTGTTTTTGAGCGGCCTGCTCGTGTGCCTTCTTGTTACTTGGTACGCCCGGAGGATCAAGCTGAATCGGGATCGGATCCCTCGGGGAGGAGCCGGGCTGCTTGAAGTGACCATTCTTTTCGTACGAGACGAAATTGTGAGGCCGGTCGTAGGGCCTGAGACGGATCGCTGTTTCCCTTTCGCCGCCACTCTTTTCCTTCTGATCCTGACGTGCAATCTGCTGGGTTTGGTCCCTGGTTTTGCTACAGCCACCGGCAACACAGGTGTAAACGCAGGACTTGCTATCGTGGCGTTCTGCGCATGGCATGTTTTTGGGATACGGCGGAACGGACTTAAAGCGTACCTGCGGAGCTTGGTTCCCGAAGTGCCGGTTTTCGTCTGGCCGGTCATGCTGGTTGTTGAGCTTGTAAGCCACCTCGTAAGACCGTTTGCTCTTACGATCCGTCTCTTTGCCAACATGTTGGCCGGACACACGGTGCTTCTGACCATATTGGGCTTCACCAAGGCTTTCACCTCTGAAAAGCTGCTCATGGGTGGAGCTGTGAGCTTGGCGAGTGTGGCGGGAGCCGTCGCGTTGAGTTTTCTTGAAATCTTCGTGGCCTTTCTGCAGGCTTTCATATTTGTGTTCCTTACGGTGATTTTCACGGGAATGGCTTTGCACCCGGAGCATTGAGCCTGGGCGCGTGACCCCGGGGCGTTCCAAGGAGACGGAAAGGAGCAGTGTATGGAAGAACTGAGCTTAGGGCTCTTGGGTTTCGGACTCGGAGTAGGGCTGGCTCTGATCGGAGCTGCAGTCGGCATAGGGCTGGTCGGGAAAGCCGCTGTTGAGTCGATGGCACGGCAGCCGGAAGCTGCCGGCCCTGTCAGAACCGGAATGATCATAGCAGCGGCGCTCATCGAAGGTGTGGCGTTTTTTACGCTTATCGTATGTATGATCGGAATGAATCAACTGCTCGACATCATGCGCATTGTGAGTGAAAAGTACAAAGGTTGAACGAGCACGGTTGTACCATGGCGAATCAGAAAGGCTGGGAGCGGCTCGGATACCTTGCAATTGCTTTTCCCGCTGTGCTCCACGCGGCTGAAGGAGGCGGTTCTTCGATGTTGACCCCTCTCCTCCCGCAGATCGTTTGGGCCATTATTACGTTTGCGGTTGTTTTCGGCATCCTGGCCAAAACCGCGTGGCCTGTGATCCAGGAAATCCTCGACGAGCGGGCCCAGCGTATTGAAGAGAGTCTGAAAGCGGCCGAGCTTGCGCGGAAAGAGGCGGAGGCTGAGCGGGAGCGTTTCCGCTGCGAGGTGGCGCAGGAGCGGCTTCGGCTTCGCGAAAAACTTGCGCGCATGGAAGAGGATATAGCGCGGAGAAGGGCTGCCTTGCTTGATGAAGCCCACAAGGAAGCGGCCAGGGTAAGACAAGAGGCTGAGGCCGCGATCGAACGCATGCGC
>CAZGYL010000706.1:0-2895 GCA_964529985.1 uncultured Planctomycetia bacterium
AAGTTGCAGCCGTGCAAGAGCACGCCGCGCTGGCGTTGCTCGGGCTTTTGGATCCGACACCCCGGCCGCGAAGCATTCTCGATGTAGGCTGCGGGACAGGGAAGCTGACCGTACAGCTTAAAGAAATGTTTGTAGAAGCTGTCGTGATCGGGATCGATCCGGCGCCGGGAATGATCGCCGAAGCCCGAAAGCGCTACGGCCGCAGAGGTGTGCAGTGGGTGGTCGCGGATCTCTTTTCGTATGGAGGTAAAGGGTTTTCTCTTGTAACTGCAAACTCAATGCTTCACTGGATAAGCCCGATCGAAAGGGCGTTCGTCCGCCTGTGTCGCCTTACGGCTCCGTGCGGAAGAATTGCAATTACCGTTATGCTGGAAGGTACGCTCAAGGAGTTGCACGGTTGCCGGCAAAAGGTCGCGCCGCAGAAAGCACCGCCCGTTCGACTGCCGAGCGCCTCCCGTGTTCTTGCAGCAGCGGCCGGGGCCGGATTCTTGCTTGAAGAGGCGCGTGTTATGGATCTGCGTTCAGTGCACTCCTCAGCACGAGATCTGCTTAAAGACCTGCATGACGCAGGCGTGACCGCAGGTGCGGTTACCGGGAGGGCTCCTCTCCTGACGCGGGCCGAACTGGATCGGCTCGTTGAGGAGTATGAATCGCTCTTTCGCTGCGAAGAAGGTGTTTTCGCCACTTACCGGGTTCTGGCACTGCGGGCGATGTTCCCGGGCGGAACGTGCACCGGAGAGAACTGAATGGCCGCATCAATCGGAAAAGGTGTCAGAGGCTTCTTTGTTACCGGTACCGATACCGGGGTTGGTAAGACCGTGGTCGCAGCGGCGATTACGGTGGTTCTGAGAAACGCGGGCGTCAACGCCGCGCCGATGAAACCCGTTCAAACAGGCGCGCGGAGGGTAGGGGGAGAACTGCGTTCGGAGGACCTTGATTTTTGTTTGAAAGCTTCGGAGCTTGAGCTCGATTACGAAGAGTACAAATTACTTTGCCCGGTCCGCCTGCCTCTTGCGGCCTCACCGCATTTGGCCGCTGCAAAAGCCGGCGTGCACCTTTCGGCGAGCGAAATCGCCGGAGCGGTTCTTCGCGCCGCCCGCAGGTGGCCTTACCTTGTTGTAGAAGGGGCGGGAGGAGTTTTGGTTCCTCTCAACAACGAGGAAACTTTTCTTGAGCTTACGGTCAGGCTGGATCTTCCGGTTGTAGTGGTCACGCGGCCGGGACTCGGAACGATAAATCATACACTGCTTACGGTGCGCGAATTGGTCAGAGCCGGGCTGAGAATCGCGGGAGTGGTTTTCTGCCACAGTACCCCCGAGCCTCCCGGCCTCATCGAGAAGGACAACGTAAGGACGATCGAGCGCCTCACCGGAGTTCGGGTTTTGGGCCGCCTGCCTTACCTCGGAGATCTGAGCCGACTCGATCCTCGCCGGTTTGCGCTTCGTGCTGCAGACAGCTTGATACCAGCCGGCGGGCTGAAAAGAATCGCACAAAGGAGGTGAAGGGAGCGGGAAGTATGGCGAGCCGGTTTGAAGCGTTCAGAGACAGGGACCTGCGCGTACTATGGCACCCGTACTCCAAGTTGTCTTCTCTCAGAGAAGGACCTTTGCCTGTGATTGTGAAGGGCGAGGGGCCTTTCCTCTACGACATCACGGGTAAGCGTTACTTCGATGCGATTTCCTCTTGGTGGTGCTGTAATCTCGGGCACGGTCACAGGAGGATTATCACCGCCATAAAGAAGCAGGCCGAACGCCTGCAGCACAGTATCCTCGGTAACCTTACCCACCCGTCTGCGGTGGAATTGGCCGAGCGCATTGCGGCTCTCTTCCCCGCTTCCGGGAAGCACGTGCTTTTCGCAAGCGACGGGGCCTGCGCTGTCGAAGCGGCTTTGAAAATAGCGGTTCAATACTTCTGGAATCTCGGGCGACCTGAGAAGAGCGGGTTTATCGCGCTTTCGGAAGGTTACCACGGTGATACCCTGGGAGCCCTCTCCGCAGGATTCATAAGAAGCTTCCACAGACCTTTTGAAAGACTTGTTTTCCCCTGTTTCTTTGCAGAAGCCCCGTTTTGCAGCAAGTGCCGCTACGAGCAGAGTCCCGAAAGATGCGCGCTTCCCTGTCTTGAATCCATGGCGCGCCTACTTGAAGAACATGCCGAGAGCCTTGCAGGCGTAATCGTTGAGCCTCTGTGTCAGGGGGCGGCCGGCATGCGCATGTACACGCCGCGCTACTTGCGGGAGTTGGATGTTTTATGCAGGAAGCACGGCGTGCTCCTTATTGTCGATGAAATCGCAATGGGTATGGGAAGAACAGGGAGGATGTTTGCTTTTGAGCACGCCGGAATTGATCCTCCCATCGTATGCATAGGCAAAGGGCTTGCTGCAGGTTACCTGCCCATCAGCGCCACTGTGGTTGCTGAATTTGTATGGGAAACCTTTCGGGATACACCCAGAGATTGCACCTTTTACCACGGACATACTTTCTCGGGAAATCCTATTGCAGCAGCGGCGGCCATAGCTACGCTGACCGTTTACGATGAGGAAAAAATCGTTGCGAAGGCTGAATCGACCGGGCGGTATATGAAGCAGATTCTGGATAGATTTAGAGGCCATGCTTCTGTGCGCGACGTGAGGGCGGTCGGGATGGTGGGGGCGATCGAGCTCGGGCTTAAGCCGGGCGGAGTTGAAGCTTTGCGCAGGTTGTTGGTTGGGCGGGGTTACCTGATCCGGCCGCTCGGCAATGTGGTGTACATGATGCCGCCGCTTATAACCCCCCCTGAGCTTATAGCGGAAGCAGCCGGCGCTCTTCTTGAGGCGCTTGAGGAAATCTGATTGGGCTACCGTCCCCCTGTGAAGGGATTTCTGAGATTGAAATCGCGGATCTTTTTTCTTAGGGT
>CAZGYL010000707.1:0-2889 GCA_964529985.1 uncultured Planctomycetia bacterium
TAAGCCTTGATTATCCGCCCGGCCCCACCCGTGTGCAAGGCACCTAAAGATTACCGCACTCAGGGTCCTTTCTTCCGTTCTTCCGCTCTTTCTGCTAACTTGAAGAAACGGAAAGCCAAATGAAGCGTGCAGCGGTTTTTCAGCCACGCCGGTTGATATTATGGGAGAAGAGCGCAACAGGAGCGAATCCAAGCCGGAGCTTCCATGGCGGCAGAGCGGCCCTGTGGTGCGGATCGAAACACCCGAACAGGTGGAGATAGTCCTTCCGATCGCACCTTTCGGCTCCCGCATTCTTGCGGCGCTTATTGATTACACCATTCTACTTGTCGCCGATATCGTTCTCCTTATTGCGACTGCTGTTGTGGCAGGCTTGTGGCGCGCCCACCCCTCGGGCCCGGGCCCCGGGTACGTTTTTGCCGCCTTTTGTGTGATAAGTTTCCTCCTCGGAACCTTCTATTTCGTTTGGTTTGAGCTGAGAAGAGACGGCCGGACTCCGGGGAAGCGCATCATCGGCATACGTGTGATAATGGACACAGGGCAGGCGGTCACCCTGGGAGCCTCGATGGTAAGGAATGTCGCGCGGCTGATTGACAACATACCCCTTTTCTGGATCGTACCCGCTCTTGATAAGGCGGAAAGGAGGCTCGGCGATTTCGCGGCTCAAACCCTTGTTGTCATGCAGGGGGGCCGGCCGAAAGGCCCGCTGCGCCTTTCGATAGGCGATTCATATGCCGCGCTTGCTGAGAAACAGTTTCTCCTCAGTCCCCACTTGTACTCGAAGCTTTCTCCTGAAGACCTCGATCTCATTGAGTTCTTTTTTACAGAGAGCAGGAAGCTGCGCTCCGAGCGCAAGCGCGAGCAGATAGCGCTTTCGATCGCCGAAAGGTACGTACGCCGTTTAGGGCTTGACGGCCAGGCGCAGAAGATCTCAGAGGAGCCGGTTCGATTCCTTGCTGAGCTTTTGCTTTTTCTGCGGGACAGGTACGCCCGGGACTTTTCATAAGGCCTCGTTTCCCAAGAGACAGGGAGGTATAACGTGGACCGGAAAAAGAGATTTTCGGCGGTTCTATCTGCTGGTGTCGCCGCCTTTGTGGGCTTGAGTTGCTGTTGTCTACGCGGGGCTTCCGGCGCCGGAGAGAGCGGGAAGCGCACCGGCGCTCAAGAAAGGCGTTTTTACCTTCCTGAGAACCCGGAATACACCATAGTCGATTCCATGGTGGATTCGCTGCGGTTCACAGCCGAGAAGACCCTGCGGCCCTGCGGTAAAGGATTCCTCGCCTCGATCTCAAGTTTCGTAGATCCGCGGGGCAGGATCATGGGCTGGCACGATTTCGGTTACCTTGAAGGACCGGGTTGGGCGGCGAACGCTGTAGGCGGAGCGTACGAGCTCCACCAGGCTGCGGTTCTTCTGGGCAAAGAGGCCTGGCGGAAGAAGGCTCTGGCTGTTTTGGATCATGTGCTCAATCACGGATTCATCGACAAGAAAACCGGCTTTATTCGGCCTTGCCGCATAACTCCTGAAGGCCTTCAAGCCATGGGAAAGCCGAAGAACGAGGATCTTTTCTGTTTGAACTACAAGAAAAACAACGACTGGTACTGCCCGGGCTCGATTGCGAAGATAGCTTTTCAGCTGCTGCAGTTCGCCGACGCTCTCCGTGGAGATAAACGGGCGGCCCGCATGGAAGAGGCTGCTTACAGGTGCGCGCTTTACCTTCGAGATCATGTGCCTGAGGTACCGAACGGCTGGTTTCCGAGGCGCGTTACCCCGCGCGGTGAGATATATCGCAAAACGCCGGAAGGCGGGAACGAACCTTTCTGGCAGAATTCGGCAGACGGACTCTTTATGTTGCAGCTTTGGGCCGTCCTTCAGCTTAAGGGCAAAGGAGACTGGAAGAAGTTGCTGCGGCTCAGAACCGACGCGTTTATTAAGGCGGGCGGAATCTTCGGCAGTATAAACCACGATACTTACGACCCGCATGAAAACGTAGCTTACGCTGTAGCTTTCAGGACTCTGCGCCTTGTAAGCAAAGCCCTTGAAGACCCCTCGATACGCGCCTTTGCGTACAAGCGCTGCCTCTCAGGCCTCGATAAGTTCAAAATGTGCGAAGACAGGAACGGTGTGGCGACGCGCGGCCTTCTATATATGGAGAAAACGTGGCCCACCGCTTATTTGTGGGAAAACGCCGAAGCTGCCCTTGCTTATTTCGAAGCAGCTTCGGAGCAGCCGGCGGGAAGTGCGGAACGCCGAGCTTACGAGCTCAACGGGCTTACGATCCTGCGCGCCTGCGCCAAGCACCACCACGGGCCGTACGGTTTTCTCACAGAGGGTGTGGACTGGTCGAACCACGTCGGCAGGCAACACCATATCGGGAAGGCCTTGTACGGCGATATCAAGTACACGGAACCTTTCCTGAACAACCAGCATATAACCGAACCGACCCTTTTCTACCTGGAGCACCTCGCGCGGATCGAGAAGGGTGCGGGGATTACGATACGACGCGATTGCGAGGGGAATGTGCTCCTCAGGCTCGCAGATAAATAAGCCCGCAAGACTCGTGCAAACATGTTCTCGTTTGTCGGCCAGGACTGCGGAAAGATGTGTGTTGGACCTTAGGTTTTTTGCTCTTGCCCAGTCAACCAACTTCGTACCCGTTCTCTCCGCGAGCGTACCCAAGCCCCGAGGTAGGACCGTCATTTCAACTGCGCCATAACCCACATAAAACAATTCGGGCGACAACTTCACGCAGCAAACGCTGCTCAAAGAAATGCACTTGAGAGTGGTGCCCCAGCTCACAACCTGGGATGCCTGCCCCGTCCCCCTACAAGCTTTTGTCATCACGGAGCACTTCTCAGATGGTAGTACCTCCCAGTTCATTCTTGCTACAACCG
>CAZGYL010000708.1:0-2882 GCA_964529985.1 uncultured Planctomycetia bacterium
CGAGTCTTGACCGCGAACGAGAGAAAGATTCTACGAATCATGCACACTTATATAGAACGACAAGATCGAAATCCCCAGCCTTATCAAAATCAGCGGCTGTTACTCCGCACGGAGAAGCCTCGCGGTTAACAGGCGGATAGGTGAAACACGGAGAGGGAGCCTCGTGGAACTTCCCGCCGGGGCCTCCGATAAAAAGCCGATTTGCCGCGCAATGAAGAGGTCCGACAGCCCATCGCCGTTGAAATCGCAAACACAAACTCCGAGGCCGGGAAGCTGGGCGGGAAGCCCGGCCTCCCTGCTCCGGTCTTCAAAGTTCAAAGCGCCGCTGTTGCGGAATAATCTTGCCGCACCGCCTGTCCACCAGTCTTCACACACAAAGAGGTCAAGCAAGCCGTCAAGGTCTGCATCCAGAATCCCGATACTTCTTCCGCCCAAAACGATGCACGCAGGGTTTCCCTGCGAAATATCGCGGAATCGCGCGCCTCTGTTTTCAAACAGTTTGTTTCGGCCGCGCCTGTCCGGCCCCCCTCTGCTCCCGTTCCAAGTGACGAATAGCCGACCGCCGTCCGGACTCAATGCGGTGCTGAAGGTGCCGAGCGGCGTGTAGCCTACAGCTTCCGCCAGGCAAGGAGACAAAAAGGCCAGCACCTTCTTGGTTCCCGTCTTTATGTCATACTGCACAACGGGAGTTCCATCGTGCACCCCTCCGCCGGGACTGTAACGCGCGCCGAGCCGCGGTGTGTTACAAAGTAAAGCCAGCCGTCGGAGCCCATATCAATTCGGGAATGGATCTTTCCCGGGCTGTACCAACCCGCCGGCAATTGTAAAAGCGAACGAAAATCAACAAGCAGGCGCAGCTGATCCTTTTCCGAATTGTAGGCGTACACGTAAGCGTCTCCCTCAGCTGCCTTGTGGTCGCCCAGTGAAGAGAAGTACATGCAGCCTTTGCAAAGCCCGTCGCCCCAATTCGACCACGGCCTGCCCGGATAGGTCTGGCAGGGATAGAACCGCAGGAGTACTTCGGGTACATGCGCTGCAACGCGGACCTCAGGCCGTAAAGCGGCAGGGGGCTCCAAAAGCCGCTTTGAGTGAATACGAGACCTTTACTGTGCGATTCGCTCTGTGCGAGGTGCGAACCACCGGTACACTGCAGGAAGGAGAAGGAGAGTTACGACGGTGGCCGTTGCAAGTCCTCCAAGTACGACCGTTGCAAGCGGGCGCTGTACTTCGCTCCCGGTGCCTGTTGCAAAAAGCAATGGAACCAAACCCAACGCTGTGGTCAAGGCGGTCATCAGCACCGGCCGAAGCCGCAGGCAGGCGCCGCGCACGGCTGCCTCACTTATTTCATATCCGCTTCTCACAAGTTGGTTCAGATAGCTGACAAGCACCATACCGTTTTCAAGCGCAACCCCGAAAAGCGCTATGAATCCTACAGAGGCGGGCACCGAAAGGTGCTGCCCGGTGAGGTATAAAGCGACGATACCACCGACGAGCGCAAGTGGTATGTTAAGCAAAATCAGCAGTGCGCTTTTCAAGGATCCGAAGGTGCTGAAAAGAAGAAGGCAGATTCCAAGAAGGGTGATCGGCACAACGACTGCGAGTCTCTTGTTCGCCTCCTGCTGCAAGCGGAACTGCCCTCCCCAGGTAACTCGGTAACCCGGCGGGAGCTCCACTTTCTTCTCGATCGCTTCTGTAGCTTCCCGCACGAAGGAACCGATGTCTCGATCAACGACGTTGCACTGGACGGTTATGAACCTCTGGGCGTCCTGACGCGTTATCTGCCGCGGGCCTACCACCTCCTTGATTTCGGCAAGCTCAGCGAGAGGAACGCGCTTGCCGTCCGCAGTGGGCACCAGAATCTCTTTGATCGCTTCAGGGGTTTCTCTGGCCTCCGCCTTGTAGCGTACCAGAATGGGGAAACGGCGGATTCCTTCAAAGATCTCACCGATGATCTCGCCGCCCACCGCAGCGCGCAGAAGCTGCTGCACGTCACCGATATTCAAGCCATAGCGCGCAACAGCCCAGCGGTCCGGCCGGATAAGAAGCTGAGGGGTTCCGCTCACTTGGGCGACTTGCACATCAGCGGCCCCCCGTACCGAGCCCACCACGTCGGCGATCTGCTCGGCCTTGCTTTTGAGTACCTCCAAATCTTCGCCGAAGAGCTTTATGGCAAGCTCCGCTCTTACGCCTTCAAGAAGTTCGTCAACGGTCATTTCGATAGGCTGCGTGAGGTTAACAAGCACACCGGGAATGTTGCCCAGTTCCCTGCGTATGACTCCCTCGATGAATTCCTGATCCCCTTGGCGGCGCCATTCGGACTTCGGCTTGAGCAAAACATAAATCTCCGCTGAGTTTATCGGATCTGTGTGAGCCCCTACCTCGCCGCGGCCTATACGGGTGACCACCTCCTGCACCTCGGGGATCTTCATAAGGCGCCTTTCGACCCGGAGCGCCGTAGCCGTACTCTCTGTAAGCGAAATGGAAGGATCCATGGTCAAGCGTACGATAATAGTCCCTTCCTTAAGTTCAGGGGTGAACTCCGAGCCAAGGTGCGGGAAAACGGAAGCACCCGTCGCAAAAAGCACCACCGCTGCGATTACAGCAGCAAACTTGTGCTTCACGAAGAAACGCACAAGCGGCCTGTAGGGCCGCAGGAGAAATCTGACGACGCGGGATTCCCTTCCGGATTCGCCTTCCCGCCTGCGCGACAACAATAAATCGCACAGCGTCGGCGCTTGAAAAACCGCGAAAATCAGCGATCCCAGCATTGCAAGGGCGACCGTATAGGCAAGAGGCCGAAACGTCTTTCCCTCAACCCCGCGCAATGTGAAGAGCGGTACAAAAACAAGGACCACTATGGCGACTGCGAAAACAATGGGTCT
>CAZGYL010000709.1:0-2880 GCA_964529985.1 uncultured Planctomycetia bacterium
CCGCAGTATCGGCTGTGCTCCATGCTGTGAGCCGGTAGAGTCCCAAGCTTCCTCGCTTGAGGCTGTCATTTGCGAGCTGGAAGAGGCGCGGGAGGAAGAGAGGGCCGGCCGTGCCCAGGACAAAGAAGACCTCCGCGCCATGGAACAACTTCGTGCGCTCGGCTACCTGTGAAGAAAAGACCGACTCCCCGGCCTCTACCGGCCTTTGCGTTCAAACCCGACTGGACAGCGCTTTGATACCATGAAACGGCTGCACGTAGCTTTCATTGGAGAGGTTGATCACGGCAAGTCCACGCTTATAGGCAGACTGCTTCTTGATACCGGTTCGCTGACCTTAAGCCGCAGGCAAGCCGTTGAAAGCGGTGCAATTACGCTTGCACACGTAGTTGATCAACTGGGCCGCGAGCAGGATCAAAGCATGACTGTTACAAGCACCGAGGTCGTGCTGCGGGGGGCTCCAAAACCCGTTGTGCTTGTGGACGCGCCGGGGCACGAACAGTTTCTCAGGCATATGCTCAGCGGCACTTCGGTGGCCCATGCCGCGTTGCTTCTTTTGGATGCGACCGAAGGCGTCAAAGAGGAGACAACGAGGCATGCCTTTCTGGCGAAGCTGCTTCAGATAGAACAAGCCGCCGCCGTTGTAAACAAGTTGGACTGCGTGCCCGATCCTCAGGCGGCTTTCAAGCGCGCGGTTGCAGCGCTTGACGGCCTTCAGCGCACTGTGGGTTTTGCGCTTCGAGCTGTTGTTCCGGCTTCCGCGCAAACGGGAGCCAATGTCGTTAAGCCCGGGTTTTCCTGGTGGGAAGGTCCTACGGTCCTTTCTGTTATCTTGGGTTTTGAATCGCCTGACCCTGCACAAGGACCCGTTCGCTTCAGCGTGCAGGACAAGTACGACTTTCTGCCCGAGCAGGCTGTAGTTGGGAGGGTCGAACGCGGAGTACTCAGGCGGGGTGCAGCTCTGCTTGTTCTCCCCGGAGAGGAGATTGTCAGGGTTGAAGCGCTTTTGGATTTCCCGCCGAAGACGATCGAGAGTTTGGCCGCCGGTTTCTCAGGTGCGCTTCTTCTGGACAGACCCGAGGCGGTACGCCCAGGAGTTGTGCTTGTAGATCCGGCTGGAGCCCCTGAACCTGTTACTTGTTTCCAAGGCAGAATTTTCTGCCTCGGCCCCCGGCCGATTCGCACCGGCTGCAGCTATCTTCTTCGCTGCAGCACTCAGGAGGTTGAAGCGCATGTTGAAGAGTGCCGGGAGCGGCTTGACAGTGGAACGCTTCGGCCGCTCGGGCCTGCCGACGTTGTGGAACCCCTTCAAGTTGCAACACTGAGAATAAGAACCGCAAAGCCTGTTGTGGTGGAACCTCCGTCGTCAAGCCCGGCGCTGGGACGCTTTGTGCTCCAGGAAGAAACTGATATTGAAGCCTGCGGCATGGTTGTGGGAGTTGAACCTTGATTGAAGTGTTTGAACGCCGAGCAGAGCTGCCATGAAAAGAGCGCTTGTGATCGGCCTGGACGGCGTACCCGCCGGTCTCCTCAAGAAACTGATCGACCGCGGGCTTATGCCTCAGACCGGTTCTTTGCTGCAGGGAGCGGCGTTTTTCACCATCCCCTCGACGATACCGCCGCTTTCCTCCGTCGCCTGGACCACGGTACTTACAGGTACGAACCCGGGGGAGCACGGAATCTTCGGCTTCGTTGAACTCGATCCTCTGACTTACCGCTACAAAGTAAACGCACTCTACGACGTAAAAGCACCTCTTTTGTGGGACATGTTGGGCTCTGCAGGAAAGCGTTGCGCTTTCCTGAACGTGCCCGCCACCTACCCTGCGCCGCCTGTAAACGGAATCCTTGTAAGCGGTTTTGTTGCACCCGAGCTTGAGCGTGCTGTATGGCCGCGCGCCCTCTCGGGCAAGCTGAGAAAGTGGGGCTACCGGGTTGACGTGGATGCGAAACTCGCGCACCGGGAACCGGAGGCTTTTCTACGCCACTTGAATACATGCCTTGAGCGCCGGCGGCCTCTTATCCGTTACGTTTTGGAAAGCGGAGCGTGGGACTTCGCCATGGTTGTTTTCACGGAAACCGATCGCTTGCTTCATTTCTTTTACGACGCTGTTGAAGATCCCGCGCATAGGTTCCACAGCACTGCAAATTCTTTTTTCGAAACACTGGATGAGGCGGTTGCGGAAACCGAAAAGAGTTTCGGCAGGCACGATCTACTCGTAATGCTTTCAGACCATGGTTTCGGCCGGCTCAGGTTCGAGGTTTACACCAACATGGTTCTTGAGGAACTGGGGTTTGCAGGTTTTGCGGATCCGAGCTCCGGGGATTTGACCTCGCTTGAACCTCAAAGCCGTGCTTTCGCCCTTGACCCCGCACGGATTTACGTTCACCTTGAGGGACGTTTCGCGCGGGGAAGCGTAAAGGAAGCTGACAGGGTTGTGAACGAACTTGCGAAAGAGCTCTCGGCTTTCTCGATCGAGGGCCGGCGGGCGGTCCGGCGGGTTTTTCGCCGGTCCGAACTGTACAGGGGCGGACAGGTTGAGGCCGCGCCCGACCTTGTGGTTCTTGGAAGCCCCGGCCTTGACTGGAAAGGGCGTGTCGGAACGGGCAAGCTTTGTGCTCAGACTGTTTTCACCGGCTATCATACACAGCCTGATGCTTTCTTGGCGGTGACTCCCCCGCCGGATACGGGGCTGCTTCAGGAACCGGATTTGACAAGCGTGGTGCCTCTTGTCCTTTCCGCGCTCGGGGTGGATCCGCCCGGGCTGAGCAGGAGATCTCAAGCATGGGTTTAGGCTCGAGTTTTGCTCTGCGATACCTCGCTATCGGTTACTTCGTACTTGCAGGCTTACTCGGTGCCGCACAGAAGAGCGAAGGCGGCGTCAG
>CAZGYL010000710.1:0-2056 GCA_964529985.1 uncultured Planctomycetia bacterium
TATGCTTTCATTGAGGCCCTTATGCCGTCGCGCAGGGGGCGGAGCAAAGAAAGAAGCGCCCATATGCCGCCGACCGCCATCGCTCCGACCCCGAGATATCTGATCTTCGTGCTCCAGAGCGAAAGTGCGGTTTCGTATGTGGCTCTGCCTTCAGGAATCCCTGAAAACCAGGTGTAAATGGGAATGGCGACAAGCCAGGAGAGGGCGCCGCCCAGAAAAACCAAGACCGCGATATTGAACCCTACGATTGCACCGACACCGAGAAGTGCCGCTGAAAACTCTATTCCTCCCCCGATAAGCGCACGCCCCACGCGTACAGCTCCCCCTGCCGAAGATGTGCCGAGCTTGAATCCCGTCTGCCCCAGTTTAAGGAGCGCTGCAGCTACGCCTGCTTTAGCTAGAAAGGCGACATCCTTCCCGCCTTCGCTTCCCGCGCGCAGGACTTCGGCCGTTGCAACACCCTCAGGGAACCGCAGGGGACTTTCAATAACCAACGCTCTGCGCAGAGGTACAGCGAAAAGGACTCCCATGGTGCCGCCTACAGCTGCAATGGCAAAGGTTTCAAGGTAGTTGAAGTCCTGCCAGTAATTCAGGAGGATAAGGGCGGGCAGAGTGAAGATGACACCTGCGGCAAGAGACTCACCGGCTGAAGCGGCTGTCTGGACCAGGTTGTTTTCAAGTATGCCTGAGCGCTTGAAGAAGCGCAGAATCGCCATGGAAATGACCGCTGCAGGGATTGAGGCCGAAACGGTCATACCTACTTTCAAGCCCAGGTAAGCGTTTGCTCCGCCCAGCAGTGCCGAGAGGAGAACACCCAAAAGAACGGCCTTAAAGGTAAGTTCAAGATGGTTATCTTGCTTTGCAGCCACCCGAATCCTCCCTAAGCCCGGCCTTGGAGGCGCAGAACCGCCGGTCAGGGCCACACCTTAATAAACTGCGGGCCCTTTTTGGGGAGCTCCAGCGGGCCGGGGTAGGGATTCTCAAGGTCCCGCATGCGACCCAGGTAATTACGATCAAGCCGGTACGGAGATCCGTCAGGCTTCTCCCACCGGGCTTTGGGGATTTCAGCACGGCCCAGAAGCTCGGTCGTTACGAGCTTGCGGGGTCGGGGGATTCCTCTCCACTCGGGCGGGAGTATAATCCGGACGTACAAAGCGCCGTTTTTCTCAACAAGGGCGAACTTGGGATCAAACCGGGGTAACACAAGCGGGTTGGGCTCGTGCTTGCTTGGTTTTGCGCCTTTGAGAAAAACGTTCCCTTCCATGAAAACGGGCATTGCGGCGTTGTCGTACACCGTCAAACCGGCCGGAGCAATGAAAATGTTGTTGAAAAAACGGTCGTCGCCTCCAACGATCTTGCGCAATCCCGCGACCTTTGTGCTGTGCGGCGGGTGGAACGGCGTACGGCGCCGCAGCTCCGGGCGGTGCGCCAAGGTGCCTGCAAAAAGGTTGTGAGCGTAAGCGCCTCCTTCGGACATGTCGAAAAGCGAGCGGCGCGAGAGAAAGAAGTTGTTGTCTATCAGGAAAGGACCGTGATTCACTTCAACAAAAAGATCCTCCCAGGGACCGTTGTCATGGAGGAGGTTGCCGGTGACGCGCGTTCCTTGGGCCATCCAATCAAGCCATATGCCGCGGCAGCAGCGGTAAATGTGGTTGCGGCTTATTACGGTGTCTATTGCAGCGTGGATCTTTATCCCCGCCATCTCGGCTCCTGAAAAAAGGCGCCTCACATGAATGTGGTGTATCACATTGCCTGTAATCCTGCTGAAAACAGCCCCCAGACTGCCCACTATTCCCGCCTGCTCGCAATGTGAGATCCGGTTGTTCCGCACGATATGATGCCCGATATCGGCCTTAGACCAGCCTGCTGCGAGTGCCCTTTGAATAGTTTTTACATATCCCTGCGCCGTATTCTGCGAAGTGTTGTCCCATTTGTCGCCGTACTTGCCGAGGGAAATACCGACACAGATCGAGTAACTGATATCGTTGTTTTCTATGATCCAGCCCTTGCTCCAATGCGTGCCGATGAGGCCGACCTGCTCGGCCGTAGGCGGCGC
>CAZGYL010000710.1:2066-2879 GCA_964529985.1 uncultured Planctomycetia bacterium
TGCATCATCGTAAATCCGCGTACCGTTATGAAGTTGACCCCCGGCCTCTCGGGATAGAAGATGGTGCGTCGTACGTTTATCTCAACCAGCTCCTTGTTGGGGTCCACGCCTTTGAATTGGGCCCAAATAGTGGTCGTTTTTTCGTTCACTTCAGCGAACCATAAAGGAATCGCACCGGGAGGTCCAAGCACTTCCTTCAAACTCGGAGCTTCGGCAAGCCAGTGACCGTTCAGGTAGACCGCGCCTGTGTGGTGCTTTCGCCCCCGAGGGTTGAACCAATCGCCGTGGATAAGATCGCTGTACGGGTTGAAATCGCCGAAGAAGCTCGAAGGAAGGGTGACTTTCCAGGTGTCACCTTTCACCCTCCGCCAGCCTTTTATGATCTCAGAGCCTTTGATGATGACCTTTTCGCCGGGTGCCGCCGTGTAGACTATGCGGTTGCGCTCTGATGTGCCTCCCCTGGGAGGCGCTATCCGCTCGCGATAGGTACCTTCGTGGACGATGATCACATCTCCGGGCTGCGCAAGCCGCGCTGCGGCCGTAATAGTGCGTAAGGGCCTTGCGGCCGATCCGTCGTTCTTGTCGCTGCCTCTGACCGAAACGTGGTACTCCCTTGCCGCAGCGCTGCGAACTCCGGCAAGCAGAACGGAGAGAGCCAATAAAGCCGAGACTTTTCTTGTCGGCATTGGAAGACCTCCCTGTGTAGAGTTTCCTGCCCTTCTCCTATACACGAGACAGTGGGAATGATGCAAGTGCGGTCCGGTGGCGCCGGCGGGTCGGTCTCCGTAAAATGACCTGCATGAGAAGGTGGCT
>CAZGYL010000711.1:0-2877 GCA_964529985.1 uncultured Planctomycetia bacterium
GGGAACTGGGGCTGTCACATCCTGGATATCTCGTTCTGGGCTTTGGATCTTAAATACCCGGTGGAGGTGGAAGCATCGGGGCCTCCCGTCGATGCCCAGCGAACATCGAAATCCATGCATGTCGTGTACAAGTTTCCGGCTCGCGGGAAGCTGCCTCCTGTGACTCTCCATTGGTATCACACAAAGAAAGCTCCTGCGGCACTCAGCAAGTACGGCTTGCCTAAATGGGGTAACACGTTGTTTGTGGGTTCGAAAGGTTTCCTGCTGTGTGATTTCGGGAAAAGGAAGTTGTACCCCGAAGCCAAGTTCAAGGATTACAAGCCGCCTGAGCCCTTCATTCCAAATTCTCCGGGCTTCCACAAGGAGTGGATTCTTGCATGCAAGGGCCTGGCCAAGGAACCTCCCACGTGCCACTTCGGCTACAGCGGGCCGCTTACCGAAACGGTACTTCTGGGCAACGTAGCATACCGGGCCGGTGAAGGCTTCAAGTGGGACGGGGTTGCCTTCAAGGCCGAGGCCGGTCTAAAAGTGCAGGGCCTTCTTCACCCGCCCTTCCGCAAGGGCTGGGAAATCACCCTTAAGTGACGAGTCAGGCTTTGCAGTAGAAAGTCCCCTGCCCGCCGCGTTTATTCCTTACGGGGAGCGGGGCGGCCTGTCCGCCGCTCGTTTCCGGCTGCTTCAAGGGGAGACCCTCCAGCCGGCGGGTTCCTGAGTTCCGCCCCCTTTCCGGCGCTCATTCGGCTGGTGTCGCAGGCGACTGCGGGCCGGATAGTGCCCCTGTGAAGGTTTTTTGAGCCAAGGAGGTTCTGCGATGCGACGGAGTTTTGCGGCTTTAGTTCTTCTGTTTTGTGGGCTTCTTGTGCCGGCCGGACTTCAGGCAGGCCAGGCGCCCGGCGGGCCCGGTGGCAGGCCTGGGAGACGCCAGTTTTCACCGGAAGAGATGCGAAGGCGTATGGAGGAGTTCCGCAGGCGCATGTCCGAGCGCCTAAGAGAGCGCCTCGGGGCTTCGGAGGATGAGTGGAAGGTCATTGCTCCGCTTATTGAGAAGGTAAGACAGGCTCAAGGAGAGCTTCGTTTCGGAGGAGGGGCTTTTCGTTTCATGCGCGGGCGGCCGGGCCGCGGGCCTCAAGGCAGGCCGCCGCGTGAGCCTCAAACAGAAGTGGGCAAGGCCGTACAGAACCTGCGCCAAATCCTGGACAAGGAAGACGCAAAACCCAAGGAGATAAAGGCGGCGCTTGAACGCCTGCGCCAGGCGCGCAAGAAGGCGGAAGCGCAGCTTAAGGAAGCCCGCGAGAACCTCCGCAAGGTGCTTACGCTAAGACAGGAGGCGATCCTGGTAATGCTTGGAATCCTGGATTAGTTTTCCGCGCCCGAAGCTGGATATCGGGTGCATTTTCAGGGGGTGTAGAGAAGGCCGGTCGGGCCGCATGCCGGGGTGCGGCCCGAGCGGCTTTTGCCTGCAAAGTGCGGTAAAGGGCTTAACATGCAGGACTTTTTGGACCTCCTCACCCAAGCCGGATACTTGGAGGAAAACGGCCGGAGTCGCGTCCGGTCGCTTTGCGCTGAGGGGCGCTCGCTGGACGAAGCTCTCAGAGCCTCTGTGAGCTGTACTGAAGAGCAGCTCCTTACTTTGCTCTCCTCGCACTTTGAAGTGCCGCTTGCCGACTTGGAGAAGGAGCACCCCGATCCTGCTTTTCTAGCACGCTTCCCTGCAAAAATTCTGCTTGAGCGCCACCTGCTTCCGCTTCGCGAAGAAAACGGTGTTGTTATAGTGGCCTCAGCCTGCCTTTTCGACAGCACCCCTGTTGCGGAGCTCAGGGTGGCATGTGAGAGGGACGTCCAGATTGAGCTTGCACCCCAGGAGGAGATCGACAGGTGGCTTAAGAGACTGTTGGGCGTGGGGGCCGACACTTTGCAGAGCCTCCAGGCAGGTGTTGAGCGCGTTGAGGTTCTTGATGAGGACGAGGATCAGGAAATAGACCTTTCGGAGGCGGCTCAGGACGCCTCAATAGTTAAGTTCGTAAACCAGATTTTGGCAGAGGCGATCACCAAGCGCGCAACCGATGTGCATTTCGAACCGTTCGAGGATCAGTTGCGCGTGCGCTACCGCATTGACGGAGTTCTTGCTGAGGCGAACGTCCCGCCGACCGTGGGGCAATTCCGCGCTGCGATCGTTTCGCGGCTTAAAATCCTGAGTCACTTGGATATCGCTGAGAAACGCCTGCCGCAAGACGGGCGTGTGAAGCTGAAGATCGCAGGCCGTGAGATCGATGTGCGGGTCTCGGTGATCCCAATGCTTCACGGCGAAGCCGTGGTTCTCCGGATCCTTGATCGCAGTGCCACGATGCTCGGCCTGGGAAGTCTCGGTATGGCTGAGCGTGATTTGCGCACGTTTCAGACTATCTTGGAGCTGCCTCACGGAATCGTTCTTGTGACCGGGCCGACCGGAAGCGGGAAAACGACGACTCTTTACGCCGGTCTTTCGCAGATAAACACGATCGACCGGAAAATCATAACCATTGAAGATCCTATTGAATATCACCTGCGGGGTATCAACCAGATACAGGTTTCAGAGAAAAGAGGCTTGACGTTCGCCCGGGGCCTGCGTGCGGTTCTGAGGCATGATCCCGATGTGATTCTGGTGGGGGAGATCCGTGACAAGGAGACGGCTGCAATCGCCGTGCAGGCTTCTTTGACAGGGCATCTGGTTTTCTCCACCTTGCACACAAACGACGCGCCCGGCGCGCTGACGCGCCTTGTGGACATGGGAATCGAGCCTTACCTTGTGGCCTCCTCCCTTGAACTCGTCATGGCTCAGCGGTTGATCCGCCTGCTTTGCCCCGCGTGCAAAGAAGCCCTGCCGGCTGAAGAGATCCG
>CAZGYL010000712.1:0-2875 GCA_964529985.1 uncultured Planctomycetia bacterium
GGCGGCATGCAGGACCGAAGTAAAGTAAGCGGCGTTTCAAAGCTGTTTCCCGGCACGCAGCATTGCCTCCTCAGCTGCTTCAACAGCACCGAGAACCGGTTTCCTCCTGAGGCGGAAGATTTTCACTCCCGCAAATCGCCTCCCGGCGGATCCTTTTCCCAGCGCGTCTTTGAGAAGCGAAAGGTAAAAACGGTTCCGGAGCAATCCGCCGGCAAGGGCGAGGCCCGGCGGAGAATCCTTCAGCTTTCGGGCGACAGCCTCTGCAAAACGCACGAGCGCACGGACCTCCGGTTTGATAAGTGAAAGGGCGTCTTTTTCTCCTCTTGCGCCCCAAGCAAGCAGAACCTGAGCGAGCCGTGCCGTACACGTGACACTTGCGCCTGCTTCTTCAAGGAGTTTGGGATCCTTGACGCCCAAGCTGGAGAAAACCTGCTTGTAGAAGGAGGGTTCGGGCGCCAAACCGTCGCGGGCTTTCAAGCAAGCAAGGAGCGCCCGCCTGCCCAGTGCGTAGGCGCTTCCCGGATCTCCACACAAAGGTCCCCAGCCGCCGGCACGCACCAGGTCCCCCTGGGAGTTGCGGCCCAGGCACAAAGAACCCGTACCTGCGATAAGCACCATGCCCGGTCGCGGACCGAAAGCGGTGTAAAGCGCGATCGTTGCGTCATCCGTTACGATCAAGCGAGCCCGGGGCCAAAGAGCCTGCAGGATCCTTCGCGCGGAACGGCGCTGCGCCGGGCGGCCGAGGCCGGCTCCGCCCAGGCAGACGGAAGCGACCCTTCGAGTCTCCAGGCGGCCTGCCTGCCTCAGCCTCGCCCAGGCGCGCTTGAGAGTGCGGGTTGCGCTTTCAGCCGAAGCTGTCAAGAAATTTATTCCCGGGCTGGTGGCCTCCCACAGGTTCCGTCCATCGCTTGCCGCGATACGCAGGGAAGTGCCGCCCGAATCGATTCCTACTGCAATCGCACCTTTGCAAGCGCCTGCTTTCACCGCTCTTACACCAGAGGAGTTATCTCCACGCGGCGTCCGGTGCGCCAGGACTCAGCGGCTTTCTCAGCCAACTGAACCCCCTTGGCTCCTTCAAGAAGGTTCCAGGGGAAAGGTTCGTCCTTCACTACGTGGCGGAGGAAACACTCCCATTGTGCTCTGAAGGCATTCGGGTACGAAGGCTCACCCGGCACTTCGATCCAGTGCTCGAAGTAGTTGAGCGGACTGTCGATGTCCGGATTCCAAACAGGCCGGGGCGTTGCTCCCGCAGGTTGCATGTAACAGCGTCGCAGGCATGCCACAGCGCTTCCTCCGGTCCCGTCGACTTGAATCGTTAAGAGATCGTCGCGCCTCACCCTGACGCACCACGAGGAGTTGAACTGCGCGATCACACCTCCTTGAAGCTCGAATACCGCGTAAGCTGCGTCTTCCGCATCCGCTTTGTAAGGCTTGCCTGCTTCGTCCCACCTTTTTGAAATATGAACTGCGGCTGTACAGTACACCGAAAGGACCGGTGCAATCAGGTTGTCCAGCACGTACCGCCAGTGACTGAACATGTCCAATATGATTCCGCCTCCGCGGTCTTTGCGGTAGTTCCAGGAGGGACGCTGAGCAGGCACCGTATCCCCCGGGAAGACCCAGTAGCCGAACTCACCTCTTACAGCGAGAATCCTTCCGAAGAAGTCCGTATCGCGCAGGAGTTTGAGCTTGCGCAAGCCGGGGAGCCACAACTTATCCTGAACCACGCCGTGTTTGATCCCCGCCTGCTGCGCACGGTGGTAAAGCTCAAGAGCTTCGGGCACGGTAAGCGCGGTCGGCTTCTCGCAGTAAACATGTTTGCCTGCCTCGATCGCACGCCGGACGGATTCCACGCGCCGGTCCGTGCTTTGGGCGTCGAAGTAGACGGAAACCTCGGGATCCCCCAAAACGGAATCCAGATCCGTCGTCCAGCGGTCCAGGCCCGTCATATCTGCTAGACGCTTGAGTTTGACCGGGTTCCGCCCGACAAGGATCGGCTCGGGCATGATAGCTTCATCCGCACTGATCTTTAGGCCGCCGTCCCTGCGGATCGCCATGATGGAACGCAGGAGGTGCTGGTTTGTGCCCATGCGCCCCGTAACTCCGTTCATGGCTATAACCACTCTATGGGTCTTTTGCTGCTGCATTGCCGAAGCCTCCCCTCAGGCTTTTTCAGTCTCCCGCTTCGGGCTTGCCGGTGAATTGAGGGTACGCGCCTTCCGGAAGCGGCGGTGCTTCCTCGCCCGCTCGGGGTAAAGTTCCCGCAAGCTCCTGGCGCCAGTGCGCCACATCGCCTGCAGGTCCGTAGCAGTAAAGCATGCGAAGCGGCTTGTCGCTTCGATTGGTCAACTGGTGATATTCACCCGGTGGGATCCAAACCGCCTGGCCGGCTTGAACCGTACGCAGCTCTTTACCCACGCACATCTCGCCTTCGCCTTCAAGAATGAGGTAAACCTCTTCCTGATCGTGATTGTGCCACGGTACCTGACCCCCGCGGGGCTCCAAGGTGACCATTCCCATACAGAAGTTCCGGGCCTGAATGGGTGAAGGACCCCCGACGATGTTCTGGGTCCTGCGGCCGGCAGGATAAGTCCTACCTTCAACTTCATGCAGGTCGACGATAGTCATGAGCTCCGCCCTCCAGGGAAAAAGACCAAGTATGGTTCGTTTCGAATCAACCGCTGCACGTAAAGCGCCGCCTCCCTTGCGTGGTAATCCCCCCACATGCTGGACTCGCCGCACGGGATCTTCCGGCCGGGCGGTATGTAATCCCAGCCCGCAGGCCGGTGATAAACCGAGTGCAGGAGAAGGCCTTGGTGCTCGGGATCAAAACTGAGGTATGGTTCTTGAAAAATCGTCTTGAGCACCGAAAGCC
>CAZGYL010000713.1:0-2872 GCA_964529985.1 uncultured Planctomycetia bacterium
GGATCCTGACTTTTGCAAGAAACCGGGCTGCTCCGCGCAGAGCGGGCTCGGAGATCGAAACAGGCTGCCCGGGGGCTCCGGCGCCCAGCAGCGCTATCCTTACGCCATCGCTGCCCCAAGACTGTGCGTAGCGCAAGATCTGCTCGCCTCCTTCTCGAACCGGTGCGCCGAGGACAAGACGCGAGAGAGGCGTCTGCTTCAGGAATCCGTAGCGTTTCCGCAGAAACTTGGCCAGAATGCGCGCGCGCAGGAACGGATACGCGCGCTGCGAAACAGGAAGGAACGCCCAAACCGAAAGCGGGCCGTCCCCGCTGCGTTCCCGCGTAAGCACCTCAAGAAGGGTTGTAGTCACGGGGGCTCCCCACCTGATCCTGTGGGTTTCGCCTGCCAGGGCTTTGCCGCAACGAGGACAACTGCGGAGTCCTCCGGAGGACGGCAACAGCACTCCGCCGGAGTTCCCTTCTGCCTCACCTTCAAGAACAGGCGGCCTGGCCGGCACATCTCCACATTCACTGCACGAGATAACCGGCACCGGAACTCCACGATCAGAAACGGCTGAACAGACAACCTCCCGCAGCGCTGTGCGCACTTCCCGTTTGGCGACTCCACGCTTTGTGAGAGCTTCAGTGATTCTCTCGCGCACTGATCTGACCGATTCACCCTCAAAAGGTCCGGGCACCGAGCACCTTGCGTCCAAGCCCAGGCCTGAGGGCGGTGTAGCGGTGCCGAAGGGTCTGGGTGCAGGAAAGCGGTGCCGCCGGGCGACCGCCCGATCGCGTTCGCAGTACGCCGGGACGCCTAGGACGGCGTCTAAGCCCAGGGGCACCTCAGCTGAGGCCACTACCGGCAAGAATTCAAGCGTTACCGGATTTATTGCCTTTATTCCTGTAAGGGGCGCTTCCTCCCGCAGTTTGCCGCGCTTGTGGGGAGGCAGAGCCTCAGCTTTCTTGCAAAAGCGTTCAAACTCCTCTCGATAGAAGCTGTCAACAAGCTCCCCGAGGGCAGGGTGATCGAAACGCACGTACAAGAAGCTTGCAGCAAGGAAATACTCGGGCCTTGCCACGAAAAGCAGCGCGTCTTCCCAGCGGTCAAGCAGGTGGCTTCCGATCTTTACAGTGAGCGCAAGCCCCGATTCACGACCTATCAGGTGTCGCTGCTCTTTCTTGACCGAACCGGGCCATGCAGCGTCTCGAATTTCACTGAGAGCATCCTCTGAGAACCGCGCCAGATTGAGCAGCCACGGGCCGGATTTCTCCCAGGTCAATTGCCAGCCGCAATAGTGGCACCGTTGCTGACCCCGCGCTACGAGTGCAAGCGAACGGCCGCAGCCTTCACATTCGGTTGCCGGAAGGCTTTCGCGCCTGAAAATCGCCCGCATGCGCCGCAGGTCGAGAAAAAGCCTCTGCTCGGCCTCAACGATCCGCACGAGACCTGTGGGTGTGGCGGCCGGGCTGTCGAAGGCGACTGCGAGCGAAGTCACAAGCTCAGAGAGCTCCCGGCCGGCTTGGTCCAGATAGACTCTCGCAGGTAAACGACGTCGCGCGGCTTCAGAAGCAAACACACTGCTCAGGTTGTCAAGTAGGAGTGGTAAGTGGGCGGTGCGACCCTGCAAGCGGGCGTACCTTGCTTGAACGTCTGCAAGCACAAGGAGGCGCAGTTCAGCGCTGTTAGACTCGCCCGTCGGCCCTGAAGGCGGGACCACAAAAGCCTGCGCTGGAAGGGAAAGACCGGCTTGCGCGCTGCGCTCCGGCAGCACGGAGGGCTTTAGTCTTTCCTGCAGCTCTTTTATTTGATCAGTCCAGGGGATTCCGCGATCGCGTCTTTTCATACTTCGAGGGATTATAGGGTTGGCGTTCGCCAGAGCGCAACGCGCCGCTCTTTACAAACGCCGGAGGATTATCGGCCGACTGGGGCGTTTTTTCTCAGGGACGACCGGGAGGGCTTTTCACCTGCACTTACCTGTGCGGTATTTCGCACTTCCCGGCCTTGACCGCGGCCGGAGCCGAGTCTATAGTTTAAGGAGCCGGCGGGGGATTAGCTCAGCTGGGAGAGCGCAGCACTGGCAGTGCTGAGGTCAGGGGTTCGAATCCCCTATCCTCCACCAAGAACTTCCACCGCCTCGCGCAAGCGCAGGCGGATTTTTCTGCAGAGTTGGATTTTCACCCGTTTCCGCCTTTTGGCTTCCGAGCCGGCGGTTTGTAACTTGCACGTTGGGTACGGCGGGAACGGTTTGTCTCCGCCCGGTGGGAGGCCGCGGCACGGATCGGAGCGCGGACCGATTCCTGTGCTGATAAGTTCTTCCGGAACCGGGGCTTGCTACGTGAATCAGGAGAAAATCTACAGTGAGGTACTGCAGGGAGCTCCATTCCTCAAGAAAGTAGTTGAGGCGTTCGTCCACTCGATGTCCGATCGGCTCAATGAGCTTGAGAAAGCACTGAAGGACGGCCGGTTTCAAGAGCTCTCGGTCTTGGCTCACCGCCTCAAGGGCGCAGGCGGTACGCACGGTTATCCGGCGGTAACCGCTGCGGCCCGCTCCCTTCAGGAAGCCGCCTTGCGGAGCGACAGCGCCGAAGCCGAGCGGTGGCTCAAAGAGTTGCGCTCTCTGGCCGATCGTCTGGTGCCTGAAGCTCCGCCCGAAACTCGAGCCTAGTGCCTCGTCCAATAACTACCTTCCGGTTTTGGCTTTTCGCCAAAACCGGACTCGGGGCGCCTGGCGGGATCTTTTGGCACGAGGTCTACGATCCCCAATCAGCCGGCCCCAGACAGCCTGAGGCAACTCAGGCAGTGACTCATGCTTCTTTCAGAGGGGGATGTAGGGGAAAGAGTTCGGAGTCCTGCGCTCCTGAAACCCTTAAGCATTGACAGCGTGGTT
>CAZGYL010000714.1:0-2872 GCA_964529985.1 uncultured Planctomycetia bacterium
TGGACCTGCAATTCGAGGCTCCCGCCGATCCGCAGGGGCAGCCGGGTTTCGGGACGATCAGGGTTTTTCTCACGTACATCGACCCGGGTAACCCCGAGAACGTTTTCGTTGTAAGCGCAGTTAACTTCTCGGGTAAAGTAAACGACGGCTGGAGCCGCGGCAAAGTACCAGACGGGACCGGCAGGTGGTACCGCTTATCACAGCCGACTCCCGGTGCGGCGAACGTACTCAGGGATGGGGACGTAAACCGGGACGTAGTTATCAACGAGATAATGTACCACCCGTTCCGAGAGGATAATCCTTACACCGACGAAGACAACGGGCTTTACGGAGACAATCTGGAATATATCGAGCTTTACAATCGCAGCGATCACATCGTAGACCTCACGGGGTGGTACTTCTCAAAGGGCATTCGATACGAGTTTCCCGCCGGCCAGACGATTCCTCCGGGCGGTTACCTGGTCATAGCGAAGAACCCGGAGCGCCTGCAGCAGGTCTACGGTTTGCCGGCAAGCAGCGTGCTGGGCCCCTATGACGGAGTGCTTGCGAACGACGGAGAAAAGATCCGCCTCCGCGACCAAAACTACAACATCGTCGACGAAGTACGTTATTACGATGCAGGCAGGTGGCCCAAGTGGGCCGACGGGCTGGGCTCGAGTCTCGAACTTATAGACCCGGACCAGGACAACAGTTTCCCCACAGCCTGGGCGGCAAGCGACGATTCGTACAAGTCCGAGTGGACTCACATCAGCTATTCCGGGATACATAACCAGTTTTGGAACGGAGAGAGCGAGTTTCATTTTTACCTAATGGGGAAAGGTGAAATTCTGCTTGACGACCTTAAATTCAGCGAGAATCCCAGCCTTTCGCCCAACCGGATCAGGGGCGGAACTTTCGAGAGCCCCAGCGATTATTCCAACTACTGGATCAAGTCGAACGATACCGGTGGAAATCACATAGATACTCACTGGACGAATGAGGATGCGCACTCAGGTTCGGGAAGTCTGAAGGTCGTGGCGAGCGGCCGAGGCGACAGCGGTTTCAACCGTCTCGAAAGCGACACAACTGTCAGCCTTTCCAACCGGCGTTACTATGTCGATTTCTGGGCCCGGTGGCTTCGGGGTTTCAACCTTATTATGACCAGAACCCACGGGCACGGTGTGGCCCGCGTCTCGGCCATAGCCGTTCCGGAACGTCTCGGTTCGCCCGGCGGGCGCAATACCGTGTACCGTACGAACCAAGGCCCGGTTTACCGCAAGCTCCACCAGGAGCCGGCTGTGCCCGGAGCGAGCCAACCGGTGACCGTAACATGCCGGATCAGCGATTCGGACGGCGTGGCTGCGGCTGTCATTAAGTGGCGGCCGGATACAAGTTCCACCTACCAGCAGGTGGTCATGAACGACAGCGGCCAGGAGGCCGATTTGACCGCCGGCGACGGCGTGTGGACCGGCGTTATACCGGGCCAGCCCAACGATACCGTCGTGGAGTTTTACATAGAGGGCACTGACCGCGCGGGTAATACAACTCAATTCCCTCCTCTGCCCCCGCCGGATGCCCCGCCCACCGTACTTAAGAATCTGGCCATATATTGGGTCACCGCAAAGGCGGTACCGGGACGCAGGCCGTTGTACAGAATCGTGCTTACGCGCGATGGAGAAGCGGCTCTGAACAGCCGCAGGAATTTGAGCAATCACCTGGTGCCGTGCTCTTTTATCCTGAACGACGAGAAAATCATCTATAACTGCGGACAGCGATTCCGCGGCAGCCCGTTCATACGGCGCGGCGGAGTCGGCGGCTACGCTTGGTCCGGTATCAGAATACGGTTCCCTGCAGACGATCCGCTTTTCGGCCGGCTGCGGGAGCTCAACTTGGACGCAAGCGGTCATACCAACCAGCATGATCGAACCGCCTATTACTTTGAACGTAAACTTGTGGCCGCGACCCCGGGTATTTACACCTCATGGAGCATG
The DNA here is from genome assembly GCA_964529985.1 of uncultured Planctomycetia bacterium. Classification (GTDB taxonomy): domain Bacteria; phylum Planctomycetota; class UBA8108; order UBA8890; family UBA8898; genus CAZGYL01. The sequence goes on from CAZGYL010000714.1 coordinate 1,971, forward strand.
GGGCGATACGTGGACGTGCGGTACAAAGCCGGGGGTCACACGCACAGCAGTATTTACGATCACATAGAAAAGATCGACATGGACTATGTCCGCAGGTGGTGGAGAGGGCATGACGAAGGCTATCTTCACAAAGTGGACGACTGGTTCGAGTTCAGCGATGACGGCGGTTTCAGAAACCGCCAGGCGAGCATGACTTATCACTCTGATAACAAGGAAGACCATTACCGCCAGAACTTCAAACTCAGGAGCCGCGAAAAGGAGGATGACTTCTCCCACCTCATAAACCTATGCAAAGCTCTTACAACCTGGTCTCCGGACAGAATCGATCGGGAGCTCACGCAAATAATGGACGTGCGGCAGTGGAGCGCGATACTGGCAGCCCGCTTGTTCATCGACGATTGGGACACCTTGGGCGCCAGACGCGGCAAGAACTCTTATCTCTATCTTCCCACGCCCTGCCCGACGCCTCTTCCCGGCGAGGATCCCGATCCCCAATGTATGCTTACCAAATGGGACAGGTGGTACCTCATTCCGTGGGATTCGGACCTTACGTTCGGAAACCAGGGCGCGCAGATTTATCCTGAAAGCATTATGCCGCAGTTGCAGAAACTTTACGCGCGGCCTTGGGTCAGGCGCATGATAAATGCGGACTACCGCTATCTGATCGATGAAATAGTGGATTATCCGAACGGAGGAAAGAGGCTGACCGCCTGGCTTTCTTGGGTCTCAAGCTCGGTGGGCATTGGAGGAACCGAACTTGCCTCTTGGTGCATGGGCCGGGCTCAAAACGTCCTTTCGAGGTTGCCGGCCGACTCCGATTATCCCTTCGATATCCTCTCGCCGCGCGGCAACCCGTACGTGGCGACCACCGACACGATCATGGTGAAAGGCCAGGCGCCCCC
>CAZGYL010000715.1:0-2872 GCA_964529985.1 uncultured Planctomycetia bacterium
CCTGAGAACGTACCGCCTGTCATAATGGCCTGGTTTCTTACAGCAGGTGATCTTGCCGGTGACAATTACCGCACATTTCTGGATATGATCGCTGAGCACTCAGCAGTAAACATGCTTGCGACATCGATTCGGGCTCCCGCCTGCGAGGTTACGGACGAGGCGGTCCGGCACCAGGTCGCCGCCATCGCCCGATACGCACGCGGGCTCGGAATCAAAATCGCCATGGATCTTGACGTCCGACTGGCACGCCGGGCTTTCAAAGCGTCTTATCCCGACGAACTCCAGGAAATGCTTCGAGTGCGTGATGTCGCGCTGAGTGATTCGGGCGAGGTGGAGCTGCGTATTAAGAGTTCGGACTTAAGCGATCACTATACAGCGCGAACCACACACTACATTCCGCTTGCAGGTCGCCTTGAGCGTGTTTACCTGTTTTCCGCAGGTCGGGACGGAATCCTTCCTGAGAGCGTGCGCGACGTAACCTGTGATCCGCGGTTGACAGTGAGCTGCGGGCCCCGCCAGGTCGTTGTGCGCATGCGCTGCAGTGCCGAGACCAAGGGCCGCAGGCTGTGCGCCCTTGCGGTATTCACGCATTTGACACCTGCTGTTTTCGCTCCGCACTTGCTTCAGTTTCAACGCATAATCATTGAGCGTTACGCCGAGACGCCCATTTCAGGCGCGTGTAAAGATGAGTGGGGATTTCCACCTTGTTATGACGGCTGCCCGGCCAAGAACGATTATTGGTTCTCACGATGGCGCGCTGAGGAGTATCGGAAACGAACAGGCGGCCGCGACTTGCTGCGCGACTGCCTGCTTATGACCTACGGCGAGCGCGGCCGGGAGCGCGAGCGGCAGGCGGCCATAAACCACCTGCTGCGCATGTCGACCGAGCGAAACGCACTCATAGAGCGCGATTTCTACCGGACCGTCAAGCGGGTTTTCGGGCGCAGTGCCTTTGTGGGGACTCATCCCACCTGGTATCCGTACCCCGGGTTGCGTGAGTTCAAGAAGAACGGGCTTGACTGGTGGCAGGCGCCGCGCGATCTCGCGCAGACCGACGAGGTTACTCCCTTTTGCGTCCGAACCTCGTTGGCTAAGAAATGGAAAAGCCCTTTTTGGTGGAATATGTACTACTCGAGCCGCCGCTCGGATTACAACGTCGAGGTGTGGTCAAGTGCGCTTGCCGGCGGGCGTATCGATTACCACCCGGTATATCCGCGTACCGGAGGCTTGACGTTCCGCAACTCGTATCGATTGCTGCTTGAGGGTGGTCTTATGCGGGCAGACTGCCGCATACGCATGTTGAACTTCATCTGCAAGAGCCCGCTTGACTGCCCGGTGGCTGTTGTTTTCGGCCACACTTGCGCCATGAACTGGGCAGGGCCTGCATACGACGACGTCGGAATCGGTCTGACCGACCGGCTTTGGCGTGCCGGCTACCCGGCGGACCTGATACCGACAAGCGAGATTACAGGGAAAGCTCTTCGCATGGACGAAAGCGGGTATATCCGCTACGGGCCGCAAAGCTACCGTGTGGTCGTCCTTTACCACCCGCAGTTCGAGCCTCCCGAGGTCGCCCGCTTTTTCGCTCGGGCCGCCCGGGGTAAGACCATCCTTTATCGGGTGGGGGAATGGACGCGCGACTTTGAGGCTCGTGACTTTGACGGCGACGGGGCTCTTTCCGGAATCATGAAGGCGGTCCCGGACGCTGAGAGCGCGGCGGCTGAGGTTGTCGAAACGCTGAAGCGACTTGGGGTTCCGCCTCAGTTTCGTGCGACCCGCACGTTGAGAGGGTTCGGCCGGCAAAGCGCCGCTCCTCCGAAACGAGGCTGCATGCGATTGACAGACGGGACGGTGATTTTTCTATCCGGCGAGAAGAATATTACAGGCGATCCTATTCGCAGGACATTTCAGATACGCGGCCATGCGGTTACGGTCGATGCGGTCGGTGTAGCTGCAGTGCGCATGTCGGAAGGGGGATCAGTGGAGGCGCTGGCTGCAGGCGGCCTTAAGCGATTCCAAGGGGGAGGCCTTTCTATAGAGCTTGAAGATCGCCTCGATCTTGCTTTGTGGCGGAACGCCGAGGGTGTATGGCAGGGCGCGATCCAAGGCCATACAGAAAAGATTCCCCGGCCGCTTTGTGAGATCACCGGAAACTGGCTCCGCCTTGCTTTACCTAAACCCCTCGAAGCTTCGGGGGCGGACGGAGGCACAGGTCGCAGCAAGTAAGGCCTGCGGGGCGAACGCGGAGCTTAACTGTTTAGGGCATTTTCGCTCTCCCGAGCGCTTCCTGCAGGTAGCGGTCGTCGTGTGGTTTCAGCCAGCCGTCTGCAGGCGGCATGCCCGGCGCCTTGGACCTGTTGAGGCATCTATGCCGCGGCGGCCTGTAAGAAAACCACTCTTGCACCAGCCCAACACCTGCCGTACGCTGTTTGCTCGTTCTCGCCGAAATGAGCCTTTGGGAAGCGCTTGTTTATGTAAGCGAGCTCTTTGTCTCCCAGAAGTAAGCCCGCAAAAACAATGGGCAGCTTGCGCCCGCTTCCGTGTCCTCCGAACGCCTCCCAGCCGGGGTGTCCGGCTCGGATCATGCCTGCCAAATCGATCCCCACCTGAACGAAGTTGACAAGCAGCGGTTCCTTTTCTTCGGCCGGCAGGTCTGTACAGAGAAGAAGCGCTGTTATTCCGACCACCCGGCCGGATATTTTCACTTTTCTCTCGGGTTTCTTCCAGCCAGGGCCGTGCAGAAAGTCAATAATGCCAGCAAAAACTACCGGGCTCTACGCCATTCCCTACAGGGCCTGTAAGGTGGCTTTGCTCACGAAGCTGTGGCATGTAAGATACATTCTGCAGCCGCGTAAGACATGGCAATCCAGGA
>CAZGYL010000716.1:0-2869 GCA_964529985.1 uncultured Planctomycetia bacterium
TTCGGGGGAAGGGGGGGATGCGCCCGCTAACGCGGGCACCCAGCGTCGAAAGGGTCTCTCCGAATTGCGCACGTTCATATAGAAGTGGTGCTTCTGATTCGGTCATTTTAACACAGCAGACATGGGCCTTGCTGCACGAGGGGCGCTTCTGCCACAATGGGAACACGGCGCCGGGAGCATGTCCGTTTGGAAAGCAAGGTTGTGTGAAATGTTTTCCGCGAGGTGATTTCAATGAAGCGCCCCAGAAAAAGCTCCCCTGGAGAAAACGCTCCTGAAGGTTCTCCAGATCGTTTTGTCCCCAGGCGCGCCTTTCTGCTGTCTTGTACTGCAGGTGGTGTCGGTTTTCCGTTTGTCCTGCGGGCGCGTGGCGCGGCGGCCAAGCCCAACGTGCTTTGGCTGATAGCTGAGGATCTGTGTCCGGACCTGGGGTGCTACGGAGAGAAGGCGGTCCACACTCCGAACATCGACCGGCTGGCCCGCGAAGGCACCCGCTACACAAATGCTTTTACAGCGGCTCCCGTCTGTTCACCCAGCAGATCGGCTTTCATGACGGCAATGTATCAAACCTCTATCGGCGCCCACCAACATCGGACCGCGCCCAAGAAACCGCTTCCGGACCATGTCCAGGTGATCACGGAGTACTTCCGGAAGGCCGGTTACTTTACGGCGAACTGCGGGCACGGCAAATGGAAGCGCCGCGGCAAGACCGATTTCAATTTCACATGCCCGAAGCCGTTCGACGGCACTGATTGGCGGCAGCGCAAACCGGGGCAGCCTTTCTTTCAGCAGGTGAACTTCGGGGAGACCCACAGGACTTTCAAGAGAGATCCCAAGCGCCCGATCGATCCCAAGGACGTGACCTTGCCCCCTTATTATCCTGATCACCCTATCGCCCGAAGGGATTGGGCCGATTACCTGGAATGCGCGCAGGTGCTTGATAAGAGAATCGGGAAGGTGCTGGAGCGTCTCGAAGAAGATGGCTTGGCCGAAAACACGATAGTGTTTTTCTTCGGGGACAACGGAAGGCCTCATATTCGAGGCAAGCAGTTCCTTTATGAGGGCGGGATCCACATACCGCTTATTGTCCGGTGGCCCGGGCATATAAAGGCCGGGGAGGTGGTTGACGACCTGGTCAGCGCAATCGACTTCGGCCCCACGTGCATGGATCTTGCAGGTATCCCGGCCCCGAAATTCCTGCATGGAAGAAGCTTCCTTGGGCCGAACGCCGGCAAGCGATCGTACGTTTTCGCGGCCCGCGACCGGTGCGATGAGACATACGACAGGATCAGATGCGTGCGCGATAAGCGCTACAAGTACATTCGAAACTTCTACCCCGAGTTCAGGTATACACAACCGAACCTGTATAAGTACCGCCAGTACCCCATGTGGACCCTAATGGAAGTTTTGTACGCCGAAGGCTCGCTTACGCCCGCGCAGGCCGCGTTTATGGCCCCCTGCCGGCCGCCGGAGGAGCTTTACGATCTGGAGAAAGATCCTCATGAGACGCGGAATCTTGCAGGCGATCCTTCCTACGCGGGTGTGCTTAAGCGAATGCGCGAGCAGCTTGAGCGCTGGATCACCGAGACCGGCGATCAAGGAGAGAAGCCCGAAGATCCGCGCATAGCGGCTCGAATGTTTGTTGAAAGGCACCTGCCGGGGACCAAGCGGGCCCTCAAAGCGCGCGGCTTACCTGTCTTCCCTTCCCCGAAGGAGTACCTGGCATGGTGGGAAAAACAGCTGCTCGGAAGGAGGTGACCGGAGTGTTGCCGGTTGGAACGCGACAGAGGATGCAGCGGTGCGCCCGGCTCTGGGCGTTTGTGCTTCTACAACTTCTTCTTATTCCCGTAGTCTTTTCCGCGCCCACTCCGCTTGACCGCTATGTGGGGCGCAAGGACGCCGTCTTCTCATTCAAGCCGGTCAAAGAGGTGAAAAGCCCTGCGGGCACCTACACGGTTCTTGAGCTTACCTCGCAGAAATGGCGGTCCTGCGAAGAAGTGAAGCCGTGTGTGTGGAAGCATTGGCTTAGCATTTTCGAGCCCGAATCGATCAAGCACAACACGGCGTTGCTTATTATCGCCGGCGGATCGAACGACAGGCCGCCTCCCGGAAAGCCCTCAAAACCGCTTGTCTTGATCGGCTCGCAGACAGGCTCGGTTGCATGTGAACTGCGCATGGTTCCCAACCAACCTACAGTGTTTCCGCCGGAGAAACGTAAGCGATACGAGGATGCGATCCTCGCATACACTTGGAAGCGATTCCTCCAGACAGGTGATTCGACGTGGCCCGGTCAACTCCCTATGGCCAAAAGCGCCGTGCGGGCGATGGACGCCGTACAGAGCTACATAAGGAAGCGGGGTATCGAGTCATTCGTTGTGACCGGGGCCTCGAAGCGCGGGTGGACCACGTGGCTTACAGCGGCTGTGGATAAGCGCGTGCGAGCGATCATACCGGTCGTCATCGACGTTCTTAACGTTGAGCCTTCGATGCGCCACCACCACCGCTCTTACGGTTTTTGGGCCCCCGCCATTCATGATTACGTGGAGGAAGGTGTTATCGATGCCTTGGGGACGCCTGCTGCGCGCAAACTCTTCTCCTTTGTGGATCCTTACGCTTACCGCACCCGATACAGGATGCCCAAGTACATTATCAATGCAACCGGCGATCAATTTTTCCTGCCCGATTCATGGCAATTTTATTTCAATGATCTGCCGGGGGAGAAATACCTGCGCTATGTGCCGAACGCTGATCACAGCTTGCGCGGGTCTCGGGCCTGGGAAGAGCTTCTGAGTTTTTACAAGCTCATCCTGGAGGGCAAGAAGCGCCCGCGTTTCTCCTGGCGCCTGCGGGAAGACGGATCTTGGGTTGTAAA
>CAZGYL010000717.1:0-2868 GCA_964529985.1 uncultured Planctomycetia bacterium
ATTCGAAATACACTTAAACCGGCTCGAAGTCACGTTAAAATGCAATTCTCGCAGGAGCCCGACTTTGCCGTTCACGCCGGAAATCTTGTCCGTTCCGCCCGGAAATCCGCGTTTAAGGTAATAGGCGGAAGCAAGTTCCGCGCCGGAAGGCCAAAACCTCAAGCACCAGCACAGGGAGGTGAAAAATGCTACTTCAAGGCCATGGATCCCGATTTGCCGATTTTGAAGGGGGGATCGCTTTGCTCTTTTCCCTTGCACTATCAGGCGCGGCTTTGGCAGCAGAGATGCCCCAGCTATGCTATGTGACAAGATTCAGCGATCCCGTCCCCGAGACGGGCGCCTCGTTCGGGGCGGGCGTAGCAGCAGCCGGGAACACATTGGTCATTACAGCGCCGAGCCAAGGGGGAAACGGAACGCCCGGACGGGCCTACGTTTATGAACGTGAGGGCCCTGAGGCGCCCTGGGAACTTAAAGCGACTTTAGTGGCTTCAGATGGATATGATACAGACCACTTCGGCTGGGACGCCTTTGTATCTGCCGACGAGCGCCTGGTCTTCATAGGAGCCCCTGAGGCAAGAGCAGAAACCGGAACCCCCGGTGCTGTCTATGTCTTCCGAAGACCCGAGGAAGGCTGGCGAGACATGACCGAATCAGAAAAGATCACAACCCCTGACGTCCCATCGGGAGCTTATTTCGGAATCGGTATCGCTTTCTCTGAAGGAACTCTCGTTTGCGGCAGCCTCAGGGGAGCTTTCGTTTTCCGTTACGACGGTGCTGATTGGATCCAGATTGCACGTTTGGTCCCCAAATCCGGGCTCTCGGGGCTCGATTTCGGCTGCGGCGTGGATATCTGGGGATCGACAATTGTAGTCGGTGCGCGCACCGAGGACTCCAACCGCGGTGCCGCTTACATTTTCGTGGAACCCGAGGGGGGCTGGGAACCGGGCTCCACGGTAAATGAGACAGCGAAGCTTACCGCCTCAGACGGCGCTCCAGGCGACTGCTTCGGCTATCAGGTAGCAGTCCGAAAAGACATAATAGTTGTAAGTGCGAGATACGGTGATGGTGGTGTCGCCGACTCAGGCGCCCTTTACATATTCCGCAGGCCCCAAGAAGGCTGGAGGATACCGACAACTGAGTCAGCCAAGCTTACGAGTTCAGAGGGCACCGCCGGACAGGAATTCGAAGCAATAATGCTCTTAGACCACCTTGTAGGAGTAGCAGTTCAACATTACCGCTTCGACGGCACACCCGTGGGAGCGGTTCTGCTTTACGCAGAACCGCCTGAGGGCTGGCACGACATGACAGAAAGCCTGCGGGTGGATCCACCCGAGAGGCAAGGCGGGCAGGGCTGGACCAATCTGACAAGCTCCGGCGATGATCTCATTGTCGGCGCGAACGCGTACGATCTTCCCGGCTACAACCGTGCAGGGGCGGCCTTTGTATTCCGCGGCCTGCTCGGAGAGGATTGCAATGCCAACGGCTTCGCCGACAGCTGCGATATTCTCTCAGGAACCAGTATGGACGAAGACGGCGACGGAGTTCCGGACGAATGCAAAGTAAATGTGGAGCTTATTGCCCGTGGACCATTTCAATGTCTGGTCGAGATCGTCGTTGCGCTTTCGAGTCCATGGGAAGTAACCGGATTCGTGCTTCCAGTCGCTCATGACCCGGCGGTTCTTTCCCCGTTAAGTGTGGATAAAGGAAGTTCCTGGACGGATCTTGGAATTGATCCTGACTTCTGGTTTCAGGATCTGAGCCCGGAAACCTGCTCAGATGCTCAAGCCGGCGCTGTAATCGCAGCGATAGTCTCTCTTCAGCCTCCCATGGAAACACTGCCCCGCAACTCGGCGCTGGAATTAGTGCGCCTGACCTATCAAGCTCTGGACATAGGGACGACTTCAATAGGGTTGATCGACCGCTGTTTGGGCGATCCTCCCGCCTCTTTGGAAGTTGATGTGCTGAGGCGCGGCGCAACCGTTGCCATGCAACCGGCCACCTCTCCGATATCCGTTCAGATCGCAGGCTCCTGTTTTGTGAGAGGCGATGCGGATGAAGACTGCCTCCTCCGGCTCAACGACGTAATTACTATTGCTTACTACCTCTACAAGGGGCGAAAAGTAGGTTGTTTGAAGGCGCTCGATGTTAATGACGATGGCTACGTTGAGCTTACAGATGCGGTGATCCTTATCGATTATCTTTTTCGAGGGGGCCCGCCGCCTTTGTCTCCGTTTCCGGACTGCGGCCCTGATCCCACTGCCGACATGCTCTCCTGCAATTACCATGCGTGTTGCTGTAACCAACGTAATGCCGAGCCTTGAAGGCCTCTAAGAGAAAGTCGCGCATGAGCCATGGTACGCACAGTTTCCTTGCACAAGCCCGGACTCTCAGCTGCACTTTTTGCCGTTTTGTTTTCCCAAGCTGCTATAACCGCAGGTGAAATATGTAACGCAACTTTGGAAATCGCCGACCTTAGAGCTCCGGCAGGAGCAGCTGCCAGAACGACGCTTTACATGACCTCGTCCCTACCTGTCCTTGCATACCAAATCAACCTCACCACCGATCCGGGAATCGATATCCAGGACATCGAAGCTATACCGCCGGATTATATACAAGGCCTTGCGTTTTTCAGCATCGAACCTGACCGACAGAACAATTGCTTCTCTTTGGGCTGCATTGTCGATTTCGGCCCCACTGATTACCTCTATCCGGCCGAAGAGAAAGTAGCCATAGCCGTTCTCACAATCTTTCTCTCGGATCAAGCTCAGCCCGGGGAAACACTGTGTATTCGATTCGTTGAGCCCTGCGGCAGCCCACCCAAACGCCCCGCGCTTACGGTCAGAAATGAACAGGGCGACTCAGTGACAT
>CAZGYL010000718.1:0-2865 GCA_964529985.1 uncultured Planctomycetia bacterium
CCGGCTGTCCCTTGAAATCCCCCCCTCCCGTCCCCCCCTTTCGGGAGAAGGGGGGATGCGCCCGCTAATGCGGGCACCCAGCGTCGAAAGGGTGTCTACGAATTACGCACGGTCATATAAACCTTCCTCATAGGCATGAAGAGGATCCATGGTCCTCCTGTTCAGGCCTTCCTCGAGCGTCGTTTCCTCTGCAAGCTGCATGAGATTTCGGGCCGCTTTCTTGAGACGCCGGACAAAGACCCCGTCATTGAGAAGTGGAAAAACAGCGTAGTTCTGATACATATCCGTATCGTCCCCGACCTCTCCGCCGAATTCCCCTGTAGGAACAGCCCTGTGTTCGAGCCACCATTTCGGGACGGAGGCCGCTTCCATGTACGCTTGCCTGAGGGTACATGCCCAAATCGGGGCGCCTCGCGGTTTTTCTATTTCAGGTTCAAATGGAAGAAGCGGGCGGGCTCTACGGTAGAGCCACTGGTAATACTGCCGCACGGTATCGTCGTTCGGAACTATGATGCCGTTGACCCTTTTTTGTCCGCACAGTGAAACACATAAGTGCAAGGCCTGAAAAGTTCGCGCAAAAGGTCCTCGTAGCGACCCTGTGAAGCCAGAAAAGTTTCAAGATCCATGCCGCGGCGGAAGCGAAGCCAAGGCCTGGCCTCGCTTGCAGCGCAGAAAAGGCCGCGCAAGAGCAAAAGGCGGTGGGAGAGCGCTTCCGCACGCACGGAGACAGGATTCCCCTCCCAGAGGGCGGCTCGGAGGCTCAGCAGGCTCACCTCTGCTTCAAAAGAGACCGAGAGCCAAAGCGGAATCCCTTTGGGAAGCATTTGATCCGGGAAATCAAGAATCAGCTTTACCACGCCGGGCCTGTAAAGGACGAAGTCGGCGCGCATAAGTTCGAGCCTTGGGTCAAGGGGGTCATTGAGAACCAAGGTAAAGGGACAAAGAGTGCCGGGGAAACTCAGGTCCAACTCCAAAAGAAGGGAGTCAAGCGCCGAGCCGTAGGGCAACTGATCGCTTATAAGGTGGATTGTCCGCCCTGCGGGCACGTGAAGAGAGAGGCTGGAGGCGGAGGCGGCAAGCTTGTAAACTTTACGGTCTTCGGCGCTGTAGCGCTTTCTCAGGAATCGGGCCAGAGAGGCGGGCGGCTCGGTTTCTCTGAGAACAACAAGCCCCGTGCCGCGTGTAGAGCTCGGCAGTTCAACTTTACCAAAGCGCAGGAAGGTTAAATCGGCGAGAAGCCCGTCCCGCACATTGAAAAAACTGAATCGGTCGGCCCTGATCCGCTCCCTGAAACGTACTCTCTGTACGGAGGCCGTTCCCGGAAGTTCAGCCAGAGGCGGCGCGGAGCCGGGATTATCATAACTGTTGCAGGGGCCATAAATTCTTGCATGGGCACCGCCCCGCACAAGCAGCATGTCCACTCCCTTTTTGTCGGCCAAAGTGATATGCAGGCCGTCATTGCCATGGTAGGCGTACCCCACTCCAGCACCCGCCCCCGGCATGTTATATTCCCAGATGCCCGCATCCCAGCGGGGACTTGAAAGAGTGCCGTCCACAGGAGCCGTAATAAACCCCCGCAGAGCCCGGCAGTCTTTGATCGGGATTTTTTCAACAAGGAGGCCTGGGCTGCCGGGTGAAAGGAGAATCCTGGAGCCTGCGCTTTCGAAGAACGGTTCCTCAACGACCCGGAAGTTTCTCAGGAAAACGCGACCTTTGCCCGATCGCTCTGTTGCGCCCACGATAATAAGAGCCCGCCCTGTTTCGCCGGTCGGAAATCTGACACTGTACCGATGCCATTTGGCCGTGGGCTTGGTCCACACGGTGTAGGCCTCGGTGGGCTCTCCGCGGTGTTTGGAAGTTCGCGCCCGCAGGTATACAGAGGTCTCGCCGCGTGCTTCGGCTTCCAAGCGGTAAAGCGAGTGGGGCCGAAGTGAGAGACTTTGCTCCATTGTGGTGTAGCGTCCAGGGGTTTGGATTCGAATGACAGGGACTCCCGATTCGATCAGCCTCTTGAAAAGCGGCGCATCGGACGCGTGGAACCCCCAGTACTTTCGATTGCTGAGATCTGGAGAGCGGAGTAGATTGGCGCGTTCAGCAAAAAGACAAAGCTCTGCTTGTCGCGACTGCGCCCAATTCACTTCTACAAAGAAAAGCTTGCCCGGCTTAGGCGGGTCCGCGCCCAATGTCTGGAAAGGTACGAAGAGCTCTACAACAAAAGCGGAATCTCCGCCCTTTGTGCAGGCTGAAAAAGAACTCTGCTTCGGTAAGGGAGCCACGCGGTGCCGCTTGAGCTCTGCTTTCCGGTTTTCGTGAATTACAAAGCGGTCGGTGCTGTCAAAGATCCGGCTTACGTGGAACGTGAAAATCACCGGGAAAGGTTTGGGCTTCTTTGGCGTTGTGAGTGCGAAGAAAAGGCCTGCCTTTCCGAGAGCAGCCCGAAGTGAAAGAGGAGGCGGACCGGGCAACTTGACCTCACGGAGCGTATGCCGGAGGTCGGGCTCCAAAATCCCGTCACACTTCGGCTGCCGGTTCAGCCTGGGGAGGATAAGCTCAAGCGGCCCTGCTTTACATTCGAGCAAGACGGAGAGCGCAAGAATTAGAACGGCCGCACGTTGCATGTCCTTCCTCCCTGGTCTACGAGCCCGTGCCTTCACCTGACGGTAGGGATAGGGCCGGGTAATTGTCAACCGCCCGGCCGATGGATTTGAACGCTCCGCAGGAGGGCAAAGATATTGACAGAGGTCGGGCCTCGTGTGAAAATCACCCTGCTGAATGAGCATTGCGCCCGTAGCTCAATTGGATAGAGCACCGGACTTCGGATCCGGTGGTTGCAGGTTCAAGTCCTGCCGGGCGTGCCAACGTATT
>CAZGYL010000719.1:0-2864 GCA_964529985.1 uncultured Planctomycetia bacterium
TTTCCGACGCTTTGCGCAACTCGGCGATAAGCCGGCGGAATTCCTTTATCCCCAGCTTCCGCTGGTCGACGAGCGAACGAAGCCGCATCCGCAGTTTCTTGAGTTCTTCAACCACACCCCGGTCCGGAGTCTCTCCTGCAAAGGATCTTTCGACGACCTGCTTTGCTGCAGCCTCAAGCTCTTTCACCCGTTTCCTGTACTCTTCCTGCTCTTGCCGCCTGCGTTCAATGAGAAGCCTGTAGACCGGATGGAGGTGCTGCTTGAGTTTCAGAATGCGCACTCTGCTGAAAAACTGCTCGCCTTCCGCCTTCTCGATTGCCTCCCTGATTTCCTTAACCTTCTGCCAGCAGCCTTTCGGCAGGCGCTCGCTTTGCTCGATCTCCGACCGCAGTGAGTTGATCGCCTCGTCGATCTTACGCCATTTTTGGTTGGTGCAGTTTTGGCAAATGGTCTTGGTTTCATCGGGCTGCCGGAAGAGGCCCGAGCACTCAGCGCAAGGACGCGCGGGAGTGTAGCGCCCGCCCAACCTGACCCACCCTTCCCACGAGCGGGCGGGATCCGAGGACGTACCCCGTCGCCTGACCTCGAAGCGTTCCGCTTTGCTTGCTTCTACAAGCTCATACCACTGCCTGTCTTGGTCGCGCCACCCGCCCTGGTGCAGGACCTTTTCACGCAATTGCTCGGGCAGGTCCTCGTCTCGGAAGGCGAACACCTCAAACATACCGCTCCTCCACCTGTGGGGCCTGACAAGCCGCACTTGGGTGGTGCCTGGGATATGCCATACACCGGGCCTGAGCTGTCCCCTCTTGTTACCGGAGGAACGGCCTGCCTTGGGTTGCTCTCCGGCCTCTGCTTCGGCCGCCTGCGTTGAGGCTTGGTCCGTAGTCCCTTGCGGCTGCGGCCCTTCAGGGGCCTTTTCCTCGGCAGTGGGCTCCTTTTGGGTCTCCTGCGCTTCGTGGTCAGCCATTTGGAATCTTGATTAAGTTAAAGGCGGTTTCAGACGCGGTGACCAAGCGGCGCTCAGGCGCCATGACCAAAACCGGACGGTCCTACCAGTATAGCGCCTGAGCCGCCGGCTTTTCAAAGGCTTTCCTCATGCCCTCATTCCGATCCTACCATGCGCTCCAAATCCGTCTTGGTACCCAGAGCTACAAGCACGTCACTGGGCCTGATTACAAAGTCAGGCCCCGGAAGAAATTCGAAGGTTTCGCCCTCCGGGTGTTTCACCGCGATGATCAAGACGTTGAAGCGCTTGCGTATGTCAAGCTCCTGAAGGCTGTGGCCGTGGAAAGCTTCAGGGGCCATGATCTCGATCACCTGGTACTCCTCAGCCAAGGGAACGAAGTCAAGCAGATTGGGGTTCATGATCTGGGCCGCCACCCGCAGGGCCGTTTCCCGCTCGGGAAAGATCACCTGATCCGCACCTACGGCTCTCAGGATCGCTGCATGGTCCTCGTTTACCGCTTTCGCCCTGATCGACGGAATGCCTATCTTTTTCAAGTGAAGGGTGCAAAGCACACTTGCCTCAATGCTCTCTCCCAGCGAGACGATCACCGTATCGAAATCCTTTGTAAGCACGGTGAGGAGCGCTTCGTAATCCCTGGCGTCAAGTATCACCGCCCGGTCCACTTGGTTGCGGATCCTTGTCACTCGGGTTTCGTTTTGGTCCACTGCCAGCACTTGGCAGCCCAAAGCGGTGAGGCGGGCGGCGAGATTCGAGCCGAATTGCCCCAGACCGATAACAGCCACTCTCCGCATGCCACTTTCTCCTGTGGTCTTTCCGCAGGGCGGCCTTCCGACAATCGGCGCCCTTTGACGCGACGCGTTCAACCGATCATAAGGTGACCCGGCGGATAACGGAAGTGCGGGCGTTCTCCCTCAAGGGCCCAAAGAACCAGTGTAAGCGGCCCGAGCCTGCCGACGAACATGGTGATAATGATCCAGAGGCGCGCAGTCGGGGAAAGAAGCGGCGTAATACCGCAGGAGAGCCCGACCGTGCCGAACGCAGAGATCTGTTCAAAGAGCAAGTCCCGCAGGGAGGCTTCCGGTTGGGCGCAGGCAAGGATCACCGTGCCCGCAGCGTTCCAAAGCAACGCCAGAGCAACGAGCAATCCCGCGCGCACAAGCAGGCCTTCCGGCACACGCCTTTTGCCGAAACCTACGTCTATCCCCCCGCGTATCCTCGTCCAGAGCCAAGCTCCGACCGCGGCCGCGGTTGTGGTTTTTATTCCGCCGGCGGTGGATCCCGGCGAGCCGCCTATAAACATCAACAGTGCGAGAATGAGCACCGAGGCAAGCGGCATGTCGCCTATAACCACAGTGTTGAAGCCTGCAGTGCGTGCGGTTATGGATTGGAAGATCGCGTCGCCTGCGTTGTGAGCCTCCTTCCCGGTTCCTACCACCAAGAGCAGGAAAGCTCCTGCAATCGTGAGGATCGCGCTTGTTACGAGCACAACCCTGGCATGCATGCTGAGGTGCAATCTCTCAGGTTTGCGTCCCAGAACCACAGCTGCGGTTCTTTCCCCGAGCTCAAGTAAGACCGGAAAGCCGAGCCCTCCCAGGATTATCAGACCGGCGATGGTCCACACAACGAGCTTGGTATGCCGCCACCCCGTCAAACTGTCACTGAACGTTGAGAATCCCGCGTTGCAAAGGGCGCTTACCGCGTGGAAGACGGCGGCAAAGGCCGCCTTTGAGCCCGGCAAGGTGGAGCGGAAGCCGTGGTACAGAACCAAGGCCCCGAGAGCTTCGAGCGCAAAGGTCGTCAGAATCGTAACCGTGAGAAAACGCCGGAATTCGTGCGCCAAATCCCGCTGGAAGAAGATATCTTCAACAGCTGCTTCAGCCCGCAGCGAAAGCCGGCG
>CAZGYL010000720.1:0-2860 GCA_964529985.1 uncultured Planctomycetia bacterium
CTACACGCTGGGAGACAGGCTCCCGCTTAACGTCGGGCGCCTGCACGTTCTTTTCCGAAGGGAAAACCCGACGACCTTGAAAAAGGACTTCCAACTCCTTCCTCACCGGACCGGAAAGGGTAGATTCATCGGATCGGTGATCGGCGTGCGGCCTCTTTCAGGAAATTGGTGGGGAGAAGGAGAGGTAAAGGTTTACATGGACGGAGATAAAGATTTCCCGACCATTTGCGGAACGGGGAGTGAAGATTACGTCGGCCTTTCGTGGGGCATGCAGCAAACTCCTTACCTTTACCACGGGTGCAGCCTGAACGAAGGCGGCTATGTGTGCATGTACCGCTGGCACCTCCCTGATCCCATTTACTGGAAGAAAGAAATTCGGGTTACGATCCAGCAGATCGGCTGGCGCAACGGTCTTTACGAGCGCCGCGACGACTGGTCCTGCGCGACTTTTTGGTACGAGCCTATTCCGAGTGCGCCTTTACCTCCCATGCCGGACGTAAAGGCGCGCACCGCCGACATCACATCTTCGAGCAAGTAAAGCGGAAAGCGACCGATAGTCAGCCGTCCTGCGCTTCGCGACCTGCTGCCGGATTGGAATGCGCACTCTCTTCTCCGGATTCCCCGCTTCCGCCCCGTGCGGAATTCAAACTCCGGAAGAAAGGGCGGCCGTACTTGTGAGCCACGAAGGTACCGCCCCCGACCAAGCACAGCGTGAAAAGCGCCACAAGATAAAATTCGGAAGAGGGCTTTTTCAGAAGCTTGCCCCACGCCGCATACATGAGGGAAGAAGGAAGCATGCCCAGGAAAGTAGCTGAGAGGTAAGTTCCTGAAGGGATTCTGAGAGCTCCGGCCACAAGATTGGTCGCCACGAAGTTTGACAGCGGAAAAGCCCGCAGCAGGAAAAGGACTACAAAAGCGCGATCCTTGGGAATGCGTATTTGCTGGAAGTTGAAGCGTTTCTTGAGCCGGTCCGCCCCGGGGGCCAGAAGCAGGTGGGCCGTTGCAAAATTCAAATAGGCGCCGATGGTGGAAGCCACATTGGCAAGAAGCGTGCCCCACAGCACCCCGTAAAGCAGTCCGGAAACCAACGCAATAGGCCAGCGGGGCAGGAAGAAAAATGGGGTGATTGTTCCGATCGCTATGATTGCAAGAGGTCCGGCCCACCCCAGCCTCTCCGCGGTCCGCGCGATGGAGTCACGCGAGAGATAGGTCCCCAGAGGCGTAAAATACGCCACGGTCAGGGCGGCGGCCACAAGCACAACAAAAGCGGCAAGCCGCACAAGAGCTTTCCTGACCGTGGGGGCGGCCGCCTCGGTCTCGGCTTGCGGCCCGTCTTGGTCCTCTATTCTGCCCTGATCCATAGCGGTCTTCGCCGATCCTCCTGCCGGCTCGGTTTTCCGAATCTGCCAGTTTCCCACGGACTGTGCGTTCCGTAAAGCACCTTCAGGGCGCCGGGGTGCCTTGTCAGGGCCCTCCGGTCTCGAGCATAATGAACTTTCAGTCGTCTCCCGGTGCAAAAGACCGCTTGGAAGACTTACCGCGGAGGAAAGCAATGGACACGCAGCACGCCACTCGTCGCACTTTTCTCAAAACGGCGGCAACCGGTGCGGCTCTGACCGCCCAGGCGATCAAGCCCGTTCACGCCGGTGAGGACAACACAATCCGTATCGCACTTGTGGGCTGCGGCGGCCGCGGAACAGGCGCGGCCATAAACGCCCTCAGCACAAAAGGGCCTACAAAGCTTGTCGCCATGGCCGATGTATTCACCGCGAACCTTCAAACCTGCCTGAGGAACCTGCAAAGACGCTTCCCGAAACAGGTCGATGTACCGCCGGACCGCCAATTCATCGGTTTCGATGCCTATCGGAAAGCCATCGATTCCCTGCGTAAGGGCGATGTGGTCATTTTCGCGACTCCACCCGCGTTCAGACCCCTTCATTTCGAGTACGCGGTTGAAAAGGGTGTCAATGTTTTTATGGAGAAATCTTTCGCGGTCGATGCCCCCGGGGTTCGAAGGATTCTCGCCGCCGGGAAGAAAGCCACGGAGAAGAACCTCAAGGTGGCCGGCGGCCTCATGAGCCGGCATTATCCTCCGCTTGAGGAGGCGGTTCTGCGCATTCACGACGGAGCCATTGGAAAAGTCATCACCTGCTGGGCGTACCGCGAACACGGGCCTGTGGGTTTCAAACCGCGCAAGCCGGGCCTCACCGAGATGGGCCACCAGATACGGAACTACAGCAATTTCACATGGCTCAACGGCAGCTTCTTCCTGGACTGGCTTATACACAACCTGGATGTGTGCTGCTGGGTCAAAGGCGCATGGCCGATTTCGGCCCAGGGTCAGGGCGGCCGTCAGGTGAGAAACGTCCCCGACCAGATGTTCGACCATTACGCCGTCGAATTCACCTTTCCCGACGGCACCCGCCTTTTCGCCCAGGGGCGGCACATGGCGAACTGCTGGGGCTTTTTCGGAGACATAATCCACGGTGCAACCGGTTCGGCGGTACTGGGCGAAGGCATTAAAGAACCCACTATCTACAGGGGCCACCTGCGCCGAAAGGAAGACATCCTCTGG
This sequence comes from uncultured Planctomycetia bacterium, assembly GCA_964529985.1. GTDB lineage: Bacteria > Planctomycetota > UBA8108 > UBA8890 > UBA8898 > CAZGYL01. The sequence goes on from CAZGYL010000720.1 coordinate 2,576, forward strand.
GGGCACCGCGGGCGTGCCGCAAACCCGTATCAGGTTGAGCACGATCTCCTTTTTGACGCCATCAGAAACGATCGGCCTTACAACGAAACCGAGCGCTGCGCTTACGCCACGCTTGTTGGAATCATGGGACGCATGGCGGCTTTCTCAGGGAAGGAAATAACCTGGGAGAAAGCCATGAACTCGAACCTGGTACTTGCACCCGGTATCGAGAATTACACCATGGAGACAAAGCCGCCGGTTGTGCCCGACGAAAACGGCCGCTATCCTGTTGCAATGCACGGGTTT
>CAZGYL010000721.1:0-2859 GCA_964529985.1 uncultured Planctomycetia bacterium
TGGCTTTTCGCCAAAACCGGACTCGGGGCGCCTGGCGGGATATCTCTCCGGCATCCGCTCCCGTATTTATTGGACGAGACACTTATGGGGCCTTACGGCTTGTGGCGGGGAATTGTGGGAACGGGAAACTGGTTTCTGGTTTCACTATCCCTCTTTGTGGAGGGGCTTCCTGCTTCTCGCTCTGGTGCGGCGCTTTTCCCTTCGTAAATAGTAGGCCAACTCGGCAAGCCCAATGGATATGTGCTCATTACGCACAAAAACATCGGAGGGCACTTTCAGCGCCACATGAGCGAAATTCCATATCGCCTTCAGCCCGGCCCGAACCAGCTGATCCGCAGCCTCCTGAGCAGCGGGTATCGGCACCGTAATGACACCGAAGCTGATGTCATGCCTGGCCACGTACTCGGGAAGCTTATCCATGTGAAGAACCGGCCTTCCCTCGAGAACCGTTCCAACCTTCCGAGGATCTATGTCAAAGAGCGCAACGAAATGGAACCCGTACCGCTTGAAGCCTTCATACGCCGCTATGGCCCCTCCAAGTCTCCCTGCGCCCACTATCACACCTCGATGCTCCCGGGTGAACCCCAATGTGCGCTCGATCGCACGCACTACCTTCTTGGCTTGGTATCCGACCCGGGGGACCCCTCTTATCTTCAGGACCGCGAGATCCTTCCGCACCAGCGTGGGGTCCACTTCCAGGTATGCTGCAAGCTCTGCGCTCGACACCTTGGCGTTTCTCTCCCCCAACGCGGCGAAATGTCGTGTAAGATAGTGGTAATACCTGAAGAACCGCTCGATCTGCAGGCGACTCAATCGCGCCATAGGCCTTTCTCGCTCTCTTTCTTCCTCCTGTCCATAAACCGACGCCCTCCCTTTCCTCGTTCCAGAGGAACTTGTACCAAAATCTGTAGATTTAATCAAGTCGGAAAAATCGTGAAATGAGTCACCTTTGATGTTGACGCTTTGTTCCTCGCGCCGTAGAATCGCCCCACTCGGGCGTTTCGGCCGCCCCTTCCGGGCGGCATTTCTGAAGTGCCGCCGGACCGGCGGCCGAAACCTAAGGAGGAGGTGATCGGGGCGCTGCGGCTATTCCGCACCGGGAGGTTCTCATGGAAAACGTTTCCAATGAAGCTATCGCCGAGCTTTGCCGGGCCTACGACAACGACAGGACCCGGCTGCTTGATATCCTCAGAGAGGTGCAGAACCGGGCCGGGTACATAAGCCCTGAAGCCGTCTCCAGCCTGGCCGCCTGCCTGGGCGTTCCTGAGGCTGAAGTCGCCGGAACGGCTTCTTTTTACGCGCACTTTTCCCGGCGGAAGTTAGGAAAGGTCGTCATAAGACTTTGCGACGATGTCGTGGACGAAATGTTCGGTGCCGCACGTGTGGCGGCAGCCTTCCAAGAAGCCTTGGGCATACCCTTCGACTCCACCACCCCTGACGGGCTCATCACATTGAAGCGCACGCCCTGCATCGGCATGTCCGATCAGGCACCGGCCGCCCTCATCAATGAGGTCGTAGTGACCAGACTTTCCTCTGATTCTGCGCGTGAAATCGTAGAGGCCCTTCGCAAACACGGCGATCCGGCGAAACTCGTCAGGACCCTCGGCGACGGCAACAACGCGCACCCCCTTGTACGGGCTATGGTGCAGAACAACATTCGGACGCGCGGCCCGGTGATCTTTGATCCGTTGGAACCCGGAGAAGCTGTCCGCCGCGCCCTGAGCATGACCCCGGCGGAAGTCATCAGAGGGATAAAAACAGCCAGACTCAGAGGCCGAGGCGGCGCGGGCTTCCCCACCGGCATGAAATGGGAGTTCGCCAGACAGGCCCCGGGAGCGCGGAAGTTCATCTTCTGCAACGCAGACGAAGGTGAACCGGGCACGTTCAAAGACAGAGTAATCTTGACCGAACAACCCGACCTTCTCTTCGAAGGAATGACAATCGCCGCCTATGCCGTAGGGGCTCAGGAGGGAATCGTATACCTGCGCAGCGAATACGCTTACCTGCGCCGATTCCTGGAGCATGTGCTCCAGAAGCGGCGCGATGCCGGTCTTCTGGGTGAAGGAATCTGCGGGAAGCCGGACTTTTCCTTCGACATCAGGATCCAGCTCGGAGCGATAGCCTATGTCTGCGGCGAGGAAACCGCTCTTCTTAACTCGGCGGAGGGAAAACGCGGAGACCCTCGCAACAAGCCTCCTTTTCCCGCCCAGCACGGTTTCCTGGGACAACCCACAGTGGTCAACAACGTTGAAACTTTCTGTTGCGCTGCTCGAATCATGCAACGAGGCGCAGCTTGGTTCGCCGCCCTGGGATCGCGCGGGAGCTCAGGAACGAAGCTCCTCAGCGTCTGCGGGGATTGCCAGCGGCCCGGCGTTTATGAGGTCCCTTTCGGAATCGTCCTGGGCGAGCTGCTTGAGCTTGTGGGAGCCGAAGATCCGCAAGCCGTCCAGGTAGGCGGCCCTTCCGGCGCCATGGTGGGCCCTTCAGCGTTTCACCGTACAATCTGCTACGACGATCTGGCCACAGGGGGATCGATCATCGTGTTGAACGGAAACCGCTCGATTCTCCATGTCGTTAAAAAATTTCTTGACTTCTTTGTTGAAGAGAGCTGCGGCTACTGTACACCCTGCCGCGTTGGAAACGTACTTATGCGCGACTGTGTACAACGGATAATCGAAGGCAAGGCCGGCCCCGAAGATCTGGCTTACCTCGAGCAGCTCTGCCGTACGGTGAAGGCTGCAAGCCGCTGCGGACTCGGCCAGACTTCCGCCAACCCGATACTCACAAGTCTGGAGCACTTCCGCTCTGAGTACGAACGGAAGTTGAAGAAAGGGACGGGTGTACGCCGTCCGTCCTTCG
>CAZGYL010000722.1:0-2856 GCA_964529985.1 uncultured Planctomycetia bacterium
GGACCGCGCCTTGAGGGGAATTTTTACTTCAGTGCGGAGATGCAAAAGCTCTCAAAAGAACGTCTGGTATTTGTAGACATAGTGGTGCCCAAGAAGCCCACGAGGAAGCTTCTGGACCTCTTGAAGCGCTGCCGCGTAAAGCGACTTCCGTATGCGGTTGCAGCCGACCGGTGGGGGAACCCTCTTGTGTTTTCAGCGACCTACAAGGATCCGAAACTCCTGAAGCGCCAGGCTGAAATTGCGGCGGCTGTAGAGAACCGACTCCAAAAACGGCTCAAGCAGGCTTATGAGAAAGCGCGGGCCTATTTCGAAAAGAAGCGATACAAGACCGCCGTGCAAACTGCACACAGCCAGCTCCAATCGGGAATGGTGGGGCGGCCCGGCATTAAGAAGTTGAAAGAGCTCCTGGACCGGATCAATGCGGCATTGAAGGACAAGCTGCGTGGCGTTCTCAATTCTTCGCAATCAGAGAGGGAAAAGGAGCTTGTGCTTCTGAGGATCAGGGCCCAGACGCACAGAGTGTTACCGGTTTACAAGGAAATTTTGAGCGCCCTTAAAGATTTGCGTTCAGGACGCGGAAAATGAAGGTCGTTGGCTTTCCGGCGCTGTGAGGGCCGGGGTCGAGGCAGCGAAAAATCCTGCGAGGGGGCGAAACATACGGGGGGGCTGTGCGTCTAATAGCTTGGCGGCGCAGAGTGAAACGCCGCTTGCGCGAACGGAGGGTTCCGTTCCCTGCAGCGGAAGGCCGGTCGTCGTTTCGGTTTCTTTCCTGTAAGCGCACTTGATTGCACAGGCTCTTGTAAGGCCGCCCGGGAGCGGCGGCCGGAGAAGGCATGAGGAGGAAAAAGCCCAATCCCATTGGACGGCCTTTGGAAAGGCTTAAGGAGGAGCAGAAGAATTCCTCCCCGGAGAGCTGGCAGGAACGCCTGCTTGAGCTCTTGGAGGGACGCTCCAGCATTACATTCGAGGAAGTCGCCTCTCTGGGGCCTGTAGTTGAGGACGAAGCGACCTTCGAGGAGGCTCTGGCTTTCCTGGAGGAGCGGGGAATCAAGGTCTGCGAAGAAGAGTCCGAGGCGGCCGCCGCTCCTCAGGACCTGGAAGAGGAACTGGGGGCCCTCACTGTAGAAGAGTCTCCCGAGCCTGCGGAAACTCTCTATGAGGAGGATACCGCTGAGCTCGCTCAAGCGCAGCTTGAAGATCCGATTCGCCAGTACTTCTCCCAGGTCTCAGAAGTACCTCTTCTGACTCACGAGGAGGAAATCGCCCTTGCCAAAGAGATCGAGGCCGCCCGCGAGCAGCTAAGGGAGCTTCTGCTTACGAGCAGGTTCGGCCTGGTGAGGGCTGTTGAACTTTTTGAGCTTGTTTGGGAGCGCGAAATCCCTCCCGAGAAGGCCTTCGAGCTCAAGATGAACGAGCGCGGCAATCGGCGCCGACTCCATGAGCAGCTCGCTGAAGATCTTGGCTGCCTGAAAGCCGTTTTCGAGGCCTGCGAAGAAGATGCGAAGACACTTCGCCGAATCGGCCGCGATACCCCTGAAGGAATTGAAATCAAGGAGCGGATCGCCAAACGCCTGGCCGAAGCTTGCGAGGTTGTGGGACCGTACAAGCTGAAGCCCTACCACCTGCGGAAATGGGCTGAGGAATACCTGCAGACTGCAGCGTCTCTGCGCACCGAATATGCTGAGTCCGGACAGCTGGATCTTGAGGATCCCAGGCTGAAACTTCTCACTTACGGTACCTGGCAGGAGGTGGTGCATAGGGCGGAACAGCTCCAGAGCGCGCTGGATCGGCTGCGTGCGGCCAAGGGAAAACTCTCGGCGGCCAATCTCCGGCTCGTGGTCAGCATCGCCAAACGGTACCGCAACCGCGGCTTACCGTTCCTGGATCTCATCCAGGAAGGAAACGCCGGGCTGATGAGGGCCTGCGAGAAGTATGACTACAGGAAGGGTCACCGGTTCAGCACCTATGCGACGTGGTGGATACGGCAGGCGGTGACTCGAGCGCTGGCTGAGAAGGCGCGTATGGTGCGCCTGCCTTCTTACCTCGCTGAGAGCTTGAACCGGTTGGGCTCCATAAGCAGGAAAATCCTGGAGGAGACGGGCGAGGAGCCTACGCGAAAGGCGATTGCCGAACGGCTCGGCGTGCCTGAGGAAGAGGTGCGCAAGATGCTGAAGGTCTCCAGGCCTCCGATCTCGCTTTCCACGCCGGTCGGAGACAGCGAAGAGAACACGTTCGGAGACTTCCTGGAGCAGCGCAACGCACCTCCTCCCAGCGCCGGCTGTGACCGGAGCGCGCTGCGGGAAAGGCTCAACGAGGCCCTCAAACGTTTGAGTCTGCGGGAGCAGGCGGTCATTCGCGCCCGTTTCGGACTTGACGACGAGGGGTCGCTGACCTTCGAAGAACTCGGCAAGAAATTCAAAGTAAGCCGGGAGCGAATGCGCCAGATCGAGCTCCGAGCTTTGCGCAAACTTCGCGACCCGCTTATCCGGTATGATCTGGAGGGCTTCCTGGAGGACTAATGCCTCGTCCAATAACTACCTTCCGGTTTTGGCTTTTCGCCAAAACCGGACTCGGGGCGCCTGGCGGGATCTTTTGGCACGATATCTACGATCCCCAATCAGCCGGCCCCGCACAGCCTGAGGTCGTTCAGGCAGCAAGTCATGTTTCTGTCAGAGGCGGATATAGGGGAGAGAGTTCGGAGTCCTGCGCTCCTGGAACACTTAGGGATTGACAGCGTGGTTTGCCTTCTCATGCCAAGTTGTTGCCACAAAGAGCAAAAGCCTGCAGAGGGGCGGCATAGCGTGCGGGCCGGCTGATTGGGGACTGCGTCGCCGCTCAACCTAAGGAATGCGCGAG
>CAZGYL010000723.1:0-2847 GCA_964529985.1 uncultured Planctomycetia bacterium
TTTTGGGGATGATCGCGGATAGGCCCCCCGATAAGCTGCGATTCCGGGGAATCGGGTGCATCATGCCGGCCGCCCATGCGCAGGAAATCGGTAGGTCCCCACATGTCGCAGACAGCCTGCACGCGGTCTGAGTAATCAAGGCACACTGAAACATCACCGCGCAGTTCTTCGACCCCGGCTGAAGTTCCAAGCAAAGCCGCAAGGTGACCTCCAGCCGACGATCCTGCAGCACCAATCCTGTTTGCGTCGTAGCCGTACTCAGCAGCGTGTGCCCGAAGCCAGCGAACCGCCCCTTTGCAATCTGCAATTTGGGCCGGGAATTTTGCCTCTTGACTGAGCCTGTATTCAATTCCGGCAATCGCATAACCATGCCTAAGCAGACTTGCCACCCGATCAATGCGCTTTGTGCCAGCACGCCAAGCACCTCCATGGATCCACACAATGAGGGGCGGGTTCTTAACACCTTCGGGTATGTAAAGATCCAGGCGGAGCGGGCGCCGGCTCGGCCGAGCGTAAACCAGATCTCGGTACACCTTAACGTTCGGAGGAATCGGGGAAACCCGCCGTGCTTGCCTCCTTCCGACAACAGCCCTGCACATACGCCGCCACGCCTGAATGGTAGATGTCAGGATCGAGCGGGCATCTCCTTTGATCCCATACCCCTGGAATCCGATCGGCCCTTTGAATCCCAAGCGCGCAAGCAGCCGCAGCAATTTCAAAACCGGGAAAGTACCCCGATCAAGCGTCTGGATAAGCCGGTTCCACTTGGGACCGGCAACGCCTCTGTCAGCTCCTGAAATCGTAACTGTAAAAAGCAGGTTTCCCGCCCGCCTGAGAAGTGCCGGAATCTCCCTCTCCTCACCGCAAGCCAAAGCATGGCAAAGGTTGAAAGTGACACCGAACTTCGGGTGATTGACAAGCTGAGCCAACCGCAGGGCATCGCGGAATCTTCCCGTCCATTCCCCGTAGTGAGGGTATATTGCGATGCGAAGGCCGTGCGAAGAAGCTTTCTGAGCAAGCTCGCGCAAAGCTCCGACAACAGGTTCACTTCCTGTAAGCGATCCTATCTCAGGCCCCTTTCCCCCGATATGAAGCCAAACGATCGTACCCTCTCCTTTTAAGGCAGCCATAAGCTCAGGAAGACGTGGATCGAAAACAAGCTTCCCTTCCGGTGTTACCCGCGAAGCGCAATAAATCGCGAACATCTTAAGCCCCAGTTTCCTTAAGGCAGCGAGGCGGGCTTTTACCTTCTGCGGCTCTTCGGCATGCCAACTTATGCCGTCGAATCCAAGCTCTTTAACAAGAGCGAACTGCTGTGCCTCTGTAAGTCCGTGCCGCCTGAAAGCCGTATCCATCGCGTAAAAGGGATTGGCAAGTCGTCCTTCCAAACGCCCGCCGGCACCTACGGCTGTACAAGTACTTCCCAGTGCAAAAGCCGCACACAACCAGGCAAGAAGCTGTCTCATGGCAGATCCTCCTCCATTTGGGCGCCCTGCTTCAGAATACCCGTCCCCGAGCGACGGCTCAATCGCCTCCGGTGCATGCCTGCGCCTAAGGTGTCCCCCTTCGCACAACCTTTGCGCGGCTCACAAAGTCCGGATCGAGCGTAACACCGAAACCAGGTCCAGAGGGGCAGCGGATCACACCGCGGCGGCACTTCAAGCTTGAGGTCGGGCACTCAACCGGTAGGCGTGTCTCGCCCTTAAACTCCTGAAAAGGACCGGGGTCCGGAATGTAGGAAGCAAAGTGCAATACATGCACGTAGCCCAAGCCCCCACCCGACATGTGCACCGTGCACGGCATTCCCGCGCGGTGAGCCATCAAAGCCACCTTGGTGCACCGTATGAATCCCCCGAAGTAATGCAGATCAGGCTGTACAATATCGACCGCGCGCTGGGCGATCATCCACCTGAAACGCCTCATGCTGAATTCCTGCTCCCCGCCTGCAACCGGAATCCGAAGCGCACGGGCTACCTGTTTCGTCTCCCAAAGGTGATCAAACGGACACGGCTCTTCAAAGAAGCCGTAGTTGTACTTCTCCAGCAGCCTTCCTATTCTTATTGCATTCGCCACGTCGTAAGAGCTGTTTGAATCAGCATAAAGCGTTATCTTCTCACCCAAAACTTCGCGGGCAAGCGGAATCAAAGCTTCGGTTCTCCCAGGCAGGGAATCAGCGTTTCGGCTCATTCGGCCTCCTACCCGGAACTTAACGGCCCGCGCGCCCGTTTTTTCTACAAGGTGTTTCAGGTACTTGACCTCCTCCTCGGGTTTGTTCCCCCTGTGCCCGCTTGCAGGATAAACAGCTATATCGCGCCTCTTAACTCCGCCGAAAAGCCCTCCGATCGATTTGCCGGCAATGCGGCCCAGCATGTCAAGTATCGCCATTTCGCATGCCGCCACGCACACCCAAAAGGCAAGTCCCTGAAGTTTGTAGTTGCTCCTCCACCTGTAAAGCTCAAAAAGAAGCTCCTCCAATCGACGCGCGTCTTTTCCCAAGAAGAAGGGAGCCACAAGCCCAACGAAGATAGGCCATGTGTACCTGAGCCGCGCTGAGTTTGCAACCGAAAGCCCCTCTGCGCCGTCGCGCGACCTTACGCGTACAAGAAAGGTGGATCCGTTGCGAAGGAGCTCGACCGTTTCGATTCGAACAGGCGCACTGAACGACCGCGTATCAAGGACAGGCTCTCGGCAAATGCGCGCAAGCTCGGCATCTGTTACGCGTCCGGTCTCCCCTGCCCTCGAGGTCCTCACCAGCGAAATGCCTGCACCAAAGCCGAGTTTAAACAGGGTCCTTCTTGAGAGCAGCTCCCGCACCACAGCTATTCCTCCCTTAAACAAGAGCCTCCT
>CAZGYL010000724.1:0-2840 GCA_964529985.1 uncultured Planctomycetia bacterium
ATCGAACGGGCGCGCGCGCGGCTCGCTGACTGGTTCGCTGAGGAAGGAACAGTCTGGGCCCGAAGCGCAGAGAGCGCGTCCGAATGACTTAAGTGAGGTACGCATGGCGGTTCAAAGAGGAATCATCCTTGCAGGCGGAAGCGGGACGCGGGTTTATCCTCTTGCGAGGGTCATGAGCAAACAGCTCCTCCCTGTCTACGATAAGCCCATGATCTATTACCCGCTGAGCACACTTATGCTCGCTGGTGTAAGAGAAATCCTGCTTATCTCAACGCCGCGCGATATACCTTTTTTCCAAGAGTTGCTTGGGGACGGTTCCGCTTTGGGCATCCGCATCTCCTACGCCGTACAACCCCGTCCTGAAGGAATAGCACAGGCATTTCTCATAGGCGAGGAATTCGTACGCGACGAGCCTGTGTGCCTGATTCTGGGCGACAACATCTTCTACGGCCGCTCGAACTTTGATGTGGCGTTGAGGGAATTCGAAAACGGAGCGCTTGTTTTCGGCTATCGCGTTCATGATCCGGAAAGGTACGGCGTTTTGGTTTTCGACCAGGAGGGTGCCGTCTGCGATATCGTTGAGAAAAGCCCCCGCCCGCCTTCACCTTATGCCGTCGTAGGCTTCTACGTTTATGACGGAACTGTGGTCGAACGCGCCAAACAACTCCGCCCCTCAGATAGAGGCGAGCTGGAAATAACGGATTTGAACCGTTCGTACCTGAGGGACGGAAAGCTCAAGGTGAAACTGTTGGGCCGTGGAATCGCATGGCTTGATACCGGTACGCCCAAAAGTCTTCAGGACGCTTCCAACTTCCTTGCGGCTGTGGAGGAGCGCCAGGGCCTGAAGTTGGCATGTGTTGAGGAGGTGGCTTACAACATGGGTTATATCGGAGCCGAAGAGCTAAAAGCCCTTATAAGATCGATGCCGAAGTCACCGTACAGATCGTACCTGGAGCACTTACTCAAAGAGCGGCGGGCGATGGACATGCGTGTAAGCAGCACGGAAATAGCGGGTCATTAGGCGGAGAGTGGAGGCGCGATGGACGCCCAGAAAATAATCGAAAGGATCGCAGGGGTGGAAATACGCTCTCTCGAGCGCTATTGCGACGAGCGGGGCTGGCTTTGCGAACTTTTCAGGCGGGATGAGCTCCCCGAGGAGCTCCTGCCTGCAATGGCATACGTCTCTATGACGTTGCCCCAGGTTGTGCGCGGCCCCCATGAACACCGCGGCCAAACCGACTACTTCGGTTTTGTAGGACCTGGAACTTTCGAAGTCTATCTCTGGGATAACAGGCCGGATTCGCCCACATACGGTGTTCATGTCAAGTTTTCAGCAGGGCAAGAGAATCCTTGTGTAGTGGTGATTCCACCCGGCGTGGTTCATGCCTACAAGAACGTAAGTTCCGCCCCGGGCTTGGTTTTCAACGCGCCCAATCGGCTTTACCGCGGCGAAGGAAAAAAAGAGCAAGTGGATGAAATCCGCTGGGAAGACGATCCCGATTCACCTTTCAAGGTTCGGTGAGCCGCAACCGGCCGCTTCACTTCCGCTTAACGCCTTCGCTGAGTGCGCAGCGTCGCTGCAAGGTTTTTCGGTCTTTTCAAGAACGGGCGCCGGAACAAAAAGCCCTCGCGCCAAAATCCGCCTTATCGTGCCTCCAATGGTTCTGAGTTTTTTCAAAATCGGGAGTGCAAGCCAGGCCCGAAGGAGGCGGAAACCGCGGAAACGCGGGTGAGGAAGCCTGCAGATCGAAAAGGCCAGCAGCCTGCCGAAGATTTCCTGCCTGCGCCCCGTAAGGCCCTGTCCGGAGACGACCTCCTTGCACGTGGTTTCCTCAAGGACCAAGAAGCCGTCCGCCTGCGCCTCCCTGAGCGCTTCGAGGCCTTTTTGAGTCCGTGCGATAACAACTGAAAGCCCATCCTGTCTTTCGTCCCTCACGTAACGGTGCCATGCATCGCCGCAGGAGATGTCCGCAAGCTCTCCCGTGCCGTCAGGGCAAAGGTGGCAGCGCAACGGGCGGTACTTTTGGAGAAACGACCAGCATTCTTCATATGGAGAGAGTTCTTGGATTTCTCCTGTCGGGAGCTTCACCCTGAAGGATCCGGGCCACCCTTCGCCGCGATACCATATCCCTTCGATCAGCCGGGGGTCCAGACCGAAACGTTCAAGGTAAGCCCAGGTTGCGCCGCTTACGGGTGTGCCTGCGCAAAAGAAGCTCACAGCAAGCAGTATCCGTTCCTCCGGCACCAATCCCTGTTGTTGCTGCAGCCTGAGGCCGGCGACATCGCAAGGCTTGCCCACGAAAAGAAAAGGTCCTGGTTCCTCTTGAGCTCTCCTGAGCCAAAGACACGGTGAGCTCGGCGCATAGCGCGATCCCGCATGCTGCAGCAGTTCACTTCGCGAAGCGCTCTCAACAGGCGCGGTTTCATACGGGCGCTCGGGGTCCATTCCCGTATGAAGTACACACCGCACGCCCTTGCGCTCAAGAGCCCAAAGACTGAGCGCGGTTATGACTCCGCCGGAAGAGCCCCGCCTGCGGATTTCAGGATCCCGTGCATATCCTTCAAAAACGGCGAGATAAGACCCCAGCAGGTTATCCTGCTGAAGCCGTGTTTCCGGCCTTTTTTCCCACAGCGTGCGGTCGACCGTATAACCGGGGCAGACAGAAACGCAAAGCGAACAGCCCTTGCAAGCCTCAGGCGACAAGACAGGCAGCAGACCCGACTGCGGCATATTGTAAAGGTCGATCGCATGCTGAGGGCACGCGGAAACACAACTACCGCAACCAACGCACATGCGCCATGCGATGATGTCACGAATCGTGCAAATGCTCTTTTTTCTG
>CAZGYL010000725.1:0-2836 GCA_964529985.1 uncultured Planctomycetia bacterium
AGCTTCACATTAAGTCCGCTGCGGCTGTCAAGCACAAGAAGGTCGTCCAACCCGTCGCCGTTAAGATCCAAAACTCTCACACCCGCAACCCCCGGCCCGGCGAAGTACCGTCCCACGGGCTGATAGCTCCCATCGCCCTGCGCGGCGAACACAAAGATCGAATCGCTCTCTCCGTCCGCAACAACGAGGTCAGTCAAACTGTCCCCGTCCAGGTCTCCGAAAGCCATATCGACCGGATTCACCGCTTGAGAGGAAAGCAAACCGAAAGATTGATCGAATTCCACTCTTTCGTCTCTACGTGCAGTAAAGGCATCAATTCTCTGACTGTCGCTTGCAACAAGAAGCACCCCCTTCTTAGAACCGGCAACAGGCGCGGGACCTATAGCTATGCATGCCGTTCGGCCTTCCGGGGAAATAGCGGTCTCTTTCCATAGAGGATCGGCTGAACCAAAAGGCCCGAAAGCGAAAAGAACACGTAGTTTTTCATCCCTACGGAGAAGTACAGCAAGGTCGGTCTCTTCATCGGCGTTGAGTTTGCCCAATGCCACGTCTACAATTCGTCCTCCTTCAGCAAGAAGCCTGACCGGAGGAGCCAGTCCTGCTTGAGCCCCGAAGAGCACCCAAACCCCACGGTCGGTTGCAGCGACAACGTCCGCAACCCCGTCCGCCGCCCCGCCCAAAGAGCCGATATCGTCTTGCTTCAGACAAACCCACCCCGCACTCCGGCCGAAAGCGAATGTTGTCGTCGCCCAACGCTGGGCAATAAGGTCAACCGGCACGCTGAGCCCTCTTTCCGGTAGTTCATCCTCCCTTACAGGCCCCAGAACAAGCAGCTCCAGGAGCGCCTGCTCACAGGCATTCCTCTGTCCGGCGAAACCCTCTTCCGTACACTTCCTCTGGGCCACAACAAGGTCGAAACTGGTTTCCTCAGAGCCCCGGGAGCGCAGAAGCACCGCCACAGGTTCCCACCCAGGCTCAAGCTGGAGCGCACCGTATTGAGTCAGCCAGGCTGAGCCCGGCAGCGCACCGAGATCTTTTGTGCGGGCGAAAGATATAAGCGGCCGCTGGGCCCTGATGAATGCCGCGAGACCACCACGGACCGAGACCCCGTCGGGACCCAATTCGCGCTCGCGATACAACGGCGTAACAGCCACAGGTTCTGAGTTTCCGCCGCCTTCCGTGATGTGGTGCACCGCCAAGGACATTGTAGCGCGATTCACAATCGCCAGGAAAACCGATCCCGCACGCTCGAAAAGGTCACAGGCCTGAGGACCGCGTGCAGGAACTTTATGGGTCAAAGCAAAGCGGCTACTCAACCACCAAGGCTTCTGTGGGTCCTCCCCGGCTCCTTTGTCCAAGAGAAGAAAAACGCCGTTCCGTTCTTCGTCGGAAACAGCAAGATCCAATAAACCATCGCCGTTGATGTCAAAAGGATAAACGAACTCAGGATCGCCCGAAGAATCCGGAACCGGGCAGAACCGATCGGTCAGTCCGTCTCCGTTCAAGTCCACGGACCGATCGGCCTGGTCTTCTCCTTCCGTACACTCATCCGGGTATTCCCTCGGATCAACAGGAATCCAGCGCGGTTTCGCCCAGAGGTGTCCCCAGCTCTTTCGGGCTTCTCCCCGAACCTCTATTCCTGGGTAATAAGAAATCAGATCACTGTTCGCGGCAACCAGGTCCATAAGCCCGCCTCTTCGGCCTCCCAGCCTGCAGGCCGTAATGAATTCGATGTCGTCGTCCGCAAGTGCGCTTATGACAAGAGGATTTTGCCAAATTCCCTCTTCGACCGTTATGGCTCCCCAGGCCGCAAGTCTCTCGGACCCGCTGAGCGTGAAAGAGCCCTGCCCGTCGTTCCAAAACACCCAAGCCTTTCCCTGCTCAAATCCTTGACTCGATTTGAGAGACTCGCAGGCTACAAGAAGATCCAAATCGCCGTCACCGTCCACGTCCTTGAGGTCCAAACGCCTCGGGTCGGGGCCGATATCAGGAAGTACCTGAACAGCGAAAAGCGAGCGACTCCCTCGGAGTCTGGGAAATGCGGCTTCGGACTCCCCCACTTTCAGGTTCCAGAGAAGCGCAACCGCGCCTTTAATTGTCAAAGCTACCGCGAGATCCATATCTCCGTCCCCGTCTATGTCGGCGACCGCAAGCCCGCGTGACATACACAATCCGCCGACCGCCGAGCGCAGGTCGAAAAAATCACGTGCTGAAAATATCAATGAGGATCCGGGGTCCCGGTAGAGCACATATATGGCAGGCGGAACCCCGATTCCCACAACAGCATCCGAAGCTCCGTCCCCGTCCACGTCGGCGCAACAAACCGAGTAAACTTCCTTCTCCGGAAGCTCCTGGAAAACCATGCGGTCATACGTACCGCCGCGGGAAAGTATCGCGGCCATCTCGCCGCTGTACCTGCATGGCACAAAGTAGTCCGGCCAATCATCCCCGTCCAAGTCGCTGCGTGCTATTCCTGCAGGAGCCGGTCGCAGGATCGGTGCGGTACTGAAAGGCACGACAAGCACAGGATCAGCAGGCGGTCCCATATTGATAAGAATGGTTATCGAGCCGTTCAAAGAAAGAACCACCACGTCTTTGTCGCCGTCACAGTCGAAGTCTCCTGAAGCAAGACAAACCGGGCTCCCTTGGACCGGAATCGTAATCGGGGTGCCGAGGTCGGTCTCAGGTGTGATAGCATAAGAAACGTCTTGAGAATCCAGGTTCGCGCTTACAATATCCGGAACGGGGTGGCATTCGGCCGGGTTTTTCGGGTTGCACCTTTGAGGGCCGCCGAGATCCACGAACATTATGTCTTCGGCATCATATCCCATCGCCA
>CAZGYL010000726.1:0-2835 GCA_964529985.1 uncultured Planctomycetia bacterium
TAATGCTGCACCCCGAGGGGACTTTTTGGACCTCTTTCTCGCCTCAAGGGCTCAAAAAAGCCGCTGCACCGCCAACTAACTTCCTTCCCAGTTCTGCGCCCGCGTACCGGACGTGTAAGGTGAGGCCGGCACTTCGAATGCGGGCACCGAGCAGCGAAAGGGTGTCTATGAATTACGCGCGGCTATATAGATATTCGCTTTTGAATCGCACGCCCGGTAAGTTATCCTGATCTGTGTCCCTTGAGCTTGCGCGTGGTGTACCCTGAGTAATCGATAAGGAGGTCACCCCATGAATCCGAATATCAGTCTTCTCTTCTTCCTCTCCACAGCTTTCCTACCGCCCGCCTTTCGACTGGAGGCCGCTCCCCCATCAGCCGGGTACACTCTTGTCTGGGCTGATGAGTTCAACGGAACGAAACTCGACCTGAGCAAATGGAGCTACAGGCAACTGGGAAAACGGCGCGACGCCTTTAACGTCAAGGATACCGTACGACTCGACGGGAAGGGTAATCTCGAACTGATTACCAAGAAAGCGGGCGACCGCTACCACACCGCCATGATCGGAACCCAGGGAAAATTCGAAACCCGCTTCGGATATTTCGAGTGTCGCATGAAGTTCCAGAAACAAGTGGGACACTGGTCCGCCTTTTGGCTCCAGAGCCCCACCTACGGCCCTGTGGGCGATCCTGCGAAGTACGGCGCCGAAATCGACGTTATCGAATACCTGGCCAAGACTCCGGAACTCGTCCGCATAAACATACATTGGGACGGTTACGGCAAGCATCACAAGCATGTGGGAGTCACCCGCATCAAGAAAGGCCTCAACAAGGGCTTCCACATTGTCGGTTTCGAGTGGAAACCCGACCGGTACCTTTTCTACATCGACGGTGAAAAGGTGTGGGAGACGACGAAGGGCATATCCAGGAGGCGACAGTACATTATATTGAGTCTTGAAGTCGGAAGATGGGCCGGCGACATCGCAAAGGCTCAACTGCCGGACGGAATCCTCGTCGACTATGTGAGAGTGTACAAGCTCAAATCGAAACGGAAAAAAATCCCGGAGAAGAAGTCTAAGTGAGGCGATCGAGGAAGATCTTTTCCGTCTGACGCGGAGCGGCTCTTTCGCCTCCGCGCCCATTGGAGCTTAAAGGGAGACGTGCGGGAATCAACCGAAAGGCGGATCAACGTCATTCCCTTGCCGTTCTTGCTCGATCAGGAAGCGGAGGCCTCGGAGCCCGCCTGCAGGATTTTAACCGTGCTGCGGCCGTAGGTTTTCTCGCGCCAGAGCGTGAAACCGAAGCGCCCGAGAAGTTCCTCTGCATCTTCGCGCTTCCGCGTCTCAAAACGCAGGATCACAAAGCCTCCTTCCCGCACTCTTCCAGCCTCAAGATAAGCAAGAACCCCGCGCAGCGTCCGCTCCGCTTCAGGCTCGCTGTAGGCATTGAAGGGAGGATCCACAAATGCAACATCCACAGGCTCCTCGAGTCGGGGAGGAAGCTTCAGATCCCGCCTGAGCACTGTTGCGCGCGATGAAAAACCGACTGAAGCTATGTTTTTCTCCAGAACCCGGACCGCCCGCGGGTCCTTTTCCACAAAAATACAATGCGCGGCGCCGCGGCTGAGAGCTTCAAGACCCAGCGCACCCGAGCCCGCATAAAGATCCAAGACCCTTGCACCTTCAAGGTAGGGTTCAAGGATCCCGAAAAGCGACTCGCGCAATCGGTCGGGTGCAGGCCGGGTCGTCTCGCTCGGCGGCAATATCAGCCGGCAACCTCTGGCTGATCCGCCCACAATACGAAAGGTGCCGCGCTTCTGTTGCTCGGCCATAGCAAGGACTTTTTCCGTACGCAATCCGACAAAGCCCGTAACGTTTCTGTTTTTATCTCACTCGGCTACTTGAGGGAAGGGCCGGGGATCACCTCGAACTGAAGATCGGCGTGACTTTCCTTGTGTCCCACAAGATCGGTTGCCGTAAGCCGAAGTTGATACTTGCCGGGCTTCAGGGTCTGGGCCAATGTGTAAGAGCCTACAAAATAACTGCGCGTTGAAGCTGTTTCTCCGGGGCTGAGCCTTCTTGTGCCGTCCCGGCGGGAAAGGAACTCAACGGTATCGATCACTGTGCCGTTGGAATCAAGCACCGTGAGGTAGATCTGGATCTGCTGCTCTCTTGCTCCTCCTGTAAGGCTGCGAACGGCAGCACCTTCAAATTCACCGTATATCGTAACCGTGCGGCCGGGAGGAAAAACCGCTTTTACAACCGGCACGACCGCGCGGTATCCAACAACTTTCTCGCAAAAACAAACGCCTTCCAGCCTGAAAGCGGGAGTTCCTTTGAGCGCCTCGCTTAGGGTCGTGAACACTTCGTTCCGCTTTTGGATTTCTCCCAAGTGCTGGTAAAGGGCGAAAAGCAACCCCTGGAGCTCCAAAGTCGTTTGCGGGTGCCTGCGGAAAACTTCAAGGATCCTTCGGCAGGCTTCGCCGTCGAACTGCTCCGTGAAAAGCAGCAGGAGCAGAGCCTGGCGCTTGAGTTTCAGGAGCTTAAGCCTATCGAAGTCACTCAGTTTTCCGGGCTCGCGCTCCAGGTACCGGCTGAGTTTCTCTGCGACCGCTTCAAGCTCAGCGCGAGCATCCCACGTCCGACCGAGCGGCTTGCGGCCGCGTTCCACCTGAGGGACGACAGTGACCGTCCCGATTCCACCGCCGGTATGCGTAACACCCGCAGGAATGTCGCCGGAGGCGCCGCCGACTTCAGCGGGCCGGAGCGGTGGAAGCAACGGGGGCGCCTCAACTTGCGGCGGAGAGGGCGGTTCCACAGGTCTGGGAGCTTCCTTGGTC
>CAZGYL010000727.1:0-2825 GCA_964529985.1 uncultured Planctomycetia bacterium
CGCACAAATGCTTATCGCCCAGAAGCACAGAACCGATACCACCAGGCCGAAAGCTCTCTCCGACCTCATAGCGGCCTCCCGGGAAATGCACAATCAGCGGCCCAGAAAAACCAAACCCGGGCGGCGCCCACCGGACCTTTCCACTCGGCTCGGGTTTAAAAACCGCTCCCGCTTTAAAACTTAAGGATAACGGCTAAAACCTGCCAGGAGAAAAAGAACCGCTCGCTGGCGGCCTCACCAGGAATGATGTTGAACAGCATAAAGCTTCCCAAAGCCATTCTCTCTGTCACGTCGTACTGCAGGCCGAAACCGGCATTGAGCATGAAATCGGCTTCCCTTTCGTCCCGGCGGTGCTTGCGCTCCTTCTCGAGGTATGCGGCACCCACTCCCGCTTGGAAAAAGGGCTTGAGACGTGAGAGGCCTTTGGGTACATCGGGAAGGCCCACCAGATAGCGCAGATTGAGCGTGGGTGCAATCAGCGTGCGCCGGTCCGAGACTCCTATTTGTATCGCAGGCCCGATCTGCACGGCACTTGTGGCGACCAGGTCAAGCTCAAACCCGGTCAAGAAAGTACCGGGATCAGCGGTGAAGCCTATACCCGCGCGGAACTCGAGCGGGACCTGCGGGGTCGTAACCGTCTTCAGAACCGGTTCCGCAGGCGCGGCACCCGAAGCATCGCTCGGAGCTGCTCCCGAAGCCAGTGCACAAAACATCAAGAGAAGCCCTGTTTGCGCCATGTTGGGACCTCCGCCTTTGTTGATGTTCTCTTGCAACTCCTTCGGACATGCTTACCGCCGCTATCGACGCTCGCAATACTGCACGAGTCCCACGTCAATATACTGTCCTCCCGTAGTCTGCCGGCAGTGAACCGCGATGAGCAGGCGTCCCGCCCTCAGAGCTTTTCGAGCTTCCGGACGGATCTTCTCCAACACGTATCCCGTGGTGTATCCGGAAAGCTGCGCTGCAAGCACTCCGTTCAGATAGACCTGAGCGTCTTCGTCGTGGTGAATAAGCAGTCGCACTTCTCCCTCTATCGGCGGAAGATCTATCGTACTGCGCAGCCAAATATCGCTTGTTTTCCACACGGTCCGCACTGCAGCTCCCGGAGTACCCTTGGTTCCGAACCCCCCGGGCCCGCTTCTCCAGTTCGAATCATCAAAGCCCGGCCTCTCCCAGCCTTCAGGCGGTTTCTGTGTTGTGTAGCGCCAAATCCGCGCCTTGTCCCGGGAAGTGGGGACCACCGTCTTAATGACGGGAGGCGGGACGTAAAGGCGCTGCGCAGCTTCCACCATTTTGTCCAGGTCCATCTTGACGACCGCACGGTCATAGGTCATAAGGCCGTTGACCTCTGTTTCAACGTCCGAGATTTGGGTGTAAACCGCAGCGCACAGCCCCTGCGCTATGAGCGGCCTCACTTTACCGAGAAGCCGCACGTAAGCTTCTGTAAGCTCTCCACGCGTTTTGAATTTCCTGTACCCCCAATTTTTCTCCGAGGTCCAAGTATGCCCCTTCAGGGGCAGACCGAGTCCTCCGAACTCACCAAGCACCGCAGCGCGCCGTTCCTCAAGGGGCGGCATTGCAGGTCCAGGATAACTGTGCACATCGCGCACGTCACCGCTCTTGCGGTCATGCCAGCCGCTTGCCTCGTCCACAAGGCGCGTCGCATCCCATTTTTTTACAAGCGATACAATCTCCGGTGTATCATGCTGTCCCCAACCCTCATTGAAAGGCACCCACATGATAATCGAAGGGTGGTTCACCAAAGATTCGATCACGTTGTGAAGCTCCCTGCGGAAATTTCTCTTGCCTTCGGCGCCCTTGTTGCTTCCGCTGGGCATATCCTGCCAGACCAGAAGGCCCATGGTGTCGCACCAGGTGTACCATCTCTGAGGTTCGACCTTGACATGCTTTCGGACCATATTCATTGCAAAACGCTTCATCATGAGTACGTCGTAGCGCAGCGCTACATCCGACGGCGCGGTATAAAGGCCGTCGGGCCACCAGCCTTGATCAAGGGGCCCGTACATAAAGACGGGCTTCCCATTCAAACAAAGGCGGTTGATTCCGCTCTCGTCCTTGCAGACTTCGATCTTGCGCATTCCGAAATAACTGTGGACTTCATCCACCTCTCTGGCGCCCTGAAGCATGGTAACCGTTAAGTTGTAAAGATAGGGCGTATCAGGAGACCAAAGCTTCGGTGTGGGAATCGAAATAACAAGCTCGTTGCGGTCTTTTCCCCGCCGCGCGATCAATTCACCCGACCTGGCGCGGAAGACCGTACGGGGACTTGCGCCTTCGGCCTTCACCTGGATCCGCACTTCCCTCTTGTCGACATCCGGAGTTATCCGAAGCGCCCGGATGTAGCTCTCCGCCACCGGCTCAAGCCACACGGTCTGCCAAATGCCTGTGACCGCGGTATACCAGATCCCGCGAGGTTTGAGCACCTGCTTGCCTCGAGGCTGGTATCCGCGATCGGTGGGATCCCAAACCCGGACAACGATCGAGTTTTCCCCATCCTTAAGGGCATCAGTAATATCGAAAGTAAAGGGGTCGTACCCTCCCCGGTGGCTCCCGATCTTCTTGCCGTTGACCCACACCGTCGCTTCCCAATCAACAGCCTGAAAGTTAAGAAGCACGTGTTTTCCCGCCCACGCCTGTGGAATCCGGAAAGTCCGGTGATACCAAACGGCCTGCTCGGGCTCAACCCTCGCCATGACCCCTGAAAGCGCAGATTCGACACAAAACGGCACAAGGATCTTGCCCTGCCACTTTTTGGGTTGCTCCGAATCGCGCGAAACTATCGCATAATCCCAAAGTCCGTTTAA
>CAZGYL010000728.1:0-2806 GCA_964529985.1 uncultured Planctomycetia bacterium
CCCGGTCTCACCGGTACCGAAGTCCCACCAAAAGCGCCACCTGTAAGGGCAATAGGCGGGGCTGTAGCGCCGGTAGCGCGCGGGTCCAAGCCAAAGGTCCCATTTCAAGTGAGGCGGTACGGGAGGAAAGTCGCTTGGCATGGGAGGCATACCCCGGTCACCCCCGATCCAGGCGTGCACCTCACGAACTTCGCCTATGGCGCCTGACTTCACAAGCTCAACAACCCGGTGCATGTTGCTCATCGCATGGCGCTGCACCCCCAGTTGGGTCACCACCTTTTTGCGTGCAGCAAGATCGGTGAGGGTCCGAACCTCCCAAGGCGAGTGGGCCATGGGCTTTTCCAGATAACAATGCTTGCCCGCTTCCATCGCCATTGCAGCAGGGTGAAAGTGCGTGTGATCCGGAGTGCTTATGACAACGGCATCGATTCTGCGGCCCATTTCGTCAAGCATTACCCGGAAGTCGTAATATTTCTTCGCCCACGGGAAACGCTTGTAGGCGTCGCCGGCACGCTTATCGTCCACGTCGCAAAGCGCAACGATGTTTTCTCCGGCAACGGCGTTAAGGTTTGCTCTGCCACGGCCGCCTATTCCGACGCAAGCAATATCAAGTTTGTCGTTGGGCGATCCCTGGCAGCGCTTAATGAAACTGCCTGTGACCCAAAGTGCGCTTCCGGCCAGAGCACCTTTGCTTAGAAACCTGCGGCGTGAAAGGGTTCGTTTCATGAGCTCCTCCTATTCTACAACGCTATGCGCAACTATTTATTGTCGCCGGCGCTTGTGTGTGTTGCAAGGGATCGGTGTGCAAAGCGCACAGCAAGGGGCCCGGGAAGAAGCAGCGGACATGGCGTAGAATAATTGGAAGGCCTCCCCAGGGCCGCGCACGGCCAGCACGACGTCTCTGTAAACAGGAAGAAGAGTCGAATGGCACTTCCTGGATCTGTTCGAAACCGGCTTATGGCTATTGGGAGACCGCGCCATTGAAACTTTCCGTACGTTCTTTGGTTCTGCTCGCGCTGTTTATCGAGCTTCAGGCCGAAGCCCTTCCCGTCACAGGGAAAGCTTTGCCTGAGCTGAAGAGCTTTGACGATCTTCTTATCTCCTTTCTTAAAGAAAGGAAAGTCCCTGGAGCCGCCCTGGCGGTCATAAGGGACGGCCGGTTGGTTCTCGCGCGAGGCTACGGCTGGGCCGACAAGGAGCACAAGGAACCCGTTCAGCCTCAATCCCTTTTCAGGATCGCAAGTCTTTCGAAGCCCGTTACCGCTGCTGCGGTTCTAAAATTGATAGACAAGGGCAAGTTTCGCCTTTCAACCCGTGTGGTATCGATCTTAAAGGTGAAGCCCCACCTCGAACGGGGCAAAAGCATTGATCCGCGTCTTGGTCTGATAACCGTCAGACACCTCCTTAATCACACGGGAGGATTTGATCGCAACATTTCCTTCGACCCAATGTTCAAACCTGTAGGAATTGCAAAGGCAATGGGCGTTCCGCCGCCGGCCGGGCCTTGGGAGATAATTCGATACATGTGGGGCAGACGGCTCGATTTCGATCCCGGAACGCGCTACGCGTACTCTAATTTCGGCTACTGCCTGCTCGGCCGCATAATAGAAAAAGTAACCGGAAAATCTTATGCGGATTATGTCAGAGAAGAGATACTCGAGCCTCTTGGAATCCGTTCTATGGCTCTGGGTCACTCCCTGCGCTCACAGCGTCTGCCCGGTGAGGTCGTTTATTACGATCGCAGCGGAAAGCTGAAACCTGCTGTAGTAGGCTGCATCGGTAAGCCTGTTCCCCCGCCTTACGGTTCCTTCTACCTTGAAGCCATGGACGCCCATGGGGACTGGGTTGCTTCCGTCGTAGATCTGGCCCGCTTTGCAGCAGCTTTCCACCGCCGGAGGACCTGCCCGATTCTTTCTGAAAAATCAAGGGCTGTTATGTTTGAGCGCCCCGGCGGCCTTGCAGGCTACAAGAAAGACGGCTCCCCTCTGCCCGTTTATTACGCCTGCGGGTGGCTGGTACGCCCTCTGGGGCCGAAAAAGCAGAACGAATGGCACGCGGGTGCTTTACCCGGAACCGCAGCTTTGATGGTAAGGCGATATGACAACACCGGGTGGATCGTGCTTTTCAATGCAAGAAAAGATCCGGCGGGTGTCTTTCTTGTAAAGACGATCGATCCCCTGCTCCACCGCGCAGCGGATGCAGTGCCGCAATGGCCCGAAGGTGATCTCTTCCCCGACTACCCCTGACCGCCGTACCGGCCCCGCCAAGGAGGAGCCGTGCTCTAATCCGGCATCAGTTCGGTAAAACAATTCGAACGACACCTTCACGCAGCAAACGCTGCTTTAAGAACCTCCCCCTCCTCAGGGGGTAGTTCCCCCGATTTTACCTTCTGGAGGACCGAGGCTGCGCGCTTCGGTTTTGTTCATGCCAAGGTGCGTGAGCGCTTTTTCGACAAGATCCTCGAGATCCGCAAGCTGGTCGCTCTCCTGGTCAGGCGAGTTCAGACGTCTGAACTGCTGGGGGCCGTCAGGCCCAAAGACCACCTTAACCGGTGGGAGCTCTCCCAGCTCCTCAGCCTCTTCCGAAAGCTCGGGCCTTTCCTCCCGCAGGGCAGGTATCCATTTCAGACCGCCAAGCGGGTTCCCCTCAATTCTCGGAAGCCCTGCGTGAATCAGAGCGTGGCAAACCGGGCAAACCGAAACCTCATTGGAAAGCCTCGTTGGCCCACCGTGCGCCCGGAAGCGTATGTGGTAGGTGTTTCTGGGACGAAAAAATGGAAAAGTTGGGGTAACAACGGGGTGGCGGC
>CAZGYL010000729.1:0-2804 GCA_964529985.1 uncultured Planctomycetia bacterium
AAGAAGATAATCCTTTACGCGAACGATCTTTCGCTTTCAGGCTACCTGGCGGGTTGTCCCGCCGATGCGGTTTATCTGAATCCGGCGGGGTCGGTCAGACTCGCCGGGCTCAGCCTTGATGTGTTCCTGCTCGGTGATTTGCTGCGGAAATGCGGGGTTTCGGCAAGGCTTGTTCGTGAAGGCCGCTACAAGACGGCCTTCGAGGTGCTGAGCCGCAACGAGCTTTCTCCTGAAAGCCGCATGGCTCTGGAAGAGCTTTTGGATTCCATTTGGCCTGAGCTTTTGGACTGGATCGCCGCAGCTCGAAAAGTCCCGCGCAAGCGGATTGAAAGCCTTGTCGACAGGGGCGTTCTTACAGCGAAAGAAGCGCTTGGCGCCGGGTTGATAGACGGCACGTGCTGGAGGTTCGACCTTAAGGCGATATGCCGCAAAGTCGCTTCAAGTGAGGTTGAGCTCTTGACCTGGGAGAACTGGCGCCGCTCTCAGGGAGCCCCGAAAGGGGCCCAGGTCGCCTACTTTCCGCTTACAGGTATGATCGCGGGAGGTCTTGAGGGGCCTGCGAATCTTCTTGCTGCCGACAAGGTTGTCCGCGAGCTTGAGCGCCTGAGGGAGAATACTGAGATAAAGGGTGTGATCCTGAGGGTTGACTCGCCGGGCGGCGATGCACTCGCTTCAGCGCGGCTTTACAGGGAGGTTGCGCGGCTTGCAGAGGCAAAGCCCGTTGTCGTCTCAATGGGGGAGGTTGCAGCCTCAGGCGGCTATTACCTTGCTGCCGGAGCAAGCTCGATCGTTGCACACTCTTTCACCCTCACGGGGTCGATAGGTGTTTTTGGAGGCAAGTTGGATCTTCGCGGCGCTTTGGAAAAACTCGGTGTAAAGGTTGAGAGCTTCTCGCGGGGCAAGTACGGCGGGCTTTACGATCCTTTCGCACCGCCTGTTGAAGGCGAGCAGGAGGTGCTTGCCAAGGAAATACGCTGGATCTACGAAAGGTTTGTAGGTGATGTCGCCCTGGGAAGGCGCATGCAGATTGCAGAGGTTAAAAAAGCGGCAGAAGGCAGGCTTTGGAGCGGCAAGGATGCGCTCCGCCTGAATCTTGTCGACAGGCTGGGCGGGCTTGCTGAAGCGGTCCAGCAGGTCAAAACCCTTGCCAACATCAGCGGGCCTGTGAGGCTTGTGCGCTGGCCTCCGGGGCGGAAGTGGTACGATCTTTTCCTCGGAAGCGGCCAGGCCGCTTCGAGCAGCGCGTTATTCGAAAAACTTTTCTCAGCGCGGGTCTTTGCGCTTTGTCCCTACTTCGTCATGTGGAACTGAATGCCCTCCGGGCCTGTGCGGTATTCGGTTCTCGGTGAGGAGAACTAAAGCATGGCGCTTTTCAAATCACGCAGAGAGCGGGAGCTTGACAGGGAGGTCGCCGTACGCAGGGGTATTCACCACATACGCAGGACGATCCGGGAGCTTGAGCGGGCGCAAGAGCAGTACGTGGCCCAGGCTCGGCGTGCCAAGCAGATAGGCGACCAGGCCCAGCTGGGATTCCTGCGCCAGACGATAAAGCGCACAATGAGGCAAAGACTCCTTATGGAGAGGCAGCTTCTAAGTATCGAGACGGCGCGGCAGCTCAAGAAACAGGCCGAAGCGCATGCGCGGTTTGCAGAAGCCCTGATCGCGATCGGTAAGAGTATGGGCGAGTTCCTCGGGGGAATCGATTTGGAGCGGACGCAGCGTTCTTTTGAAAAAGCGCTTGAAGGCGCGCGCACTTGGGGAGAACGCATGAACGTTTTCCTTGACATGGTAAGCGAGCAGGCGATTTCGGATACAGAGGCCGCAGCGGGCGAAGAGGTAAGCGACGAAGAGATAGAGGAGCTCATAGAGGCCGGGGGAACGGAGGTGCAGACTGCAGACATAGATGAGAAGATCAAAAAAGCGCTCGATGAGATACGCAACGAGCTGGGGGAGGCATGAGCGGCCGCTTTCTTACTGACCGATTCGTGGAAGCGAAAGAAGAAGCCCTGGTGGCCTTGAGACGGGGTGAGCGCGGGGAAGCGCGGCGCAAGTTGCTTGAAGCAGCCGCCTGTCTTTACCGCCTGGCTTCGCTTGCAGCGGATCCTCAAAGCAGAAGAGAGAGGCTTGAAGCTGCAGAGGGAGTGAAGCGCCTCGCTGAGAAGATTTCCCCGGGCGCCGGGGAGGCTCAAGCCGAAGCTCAAGCGGGCGCCGCCGCCGGGCCTTTCATTCCGGTTTCAAGGCCCGAGGTGAGGCTAAGTGATGTTGCAGGCCTCACCGAGGCGAAGGAAGAGCTCGAGCTGCGGCTTATCCTGCCGCAACGCCACCCTGAGAAAGCCGCCCGTTTTGGAGTCGAGCCGGGCGGAGGAGTGCTTCTTTACGGTCCGCCCGGAACCGGCAAAACCCTTTTGGCACGCGCTGTGGCGGGCGAGGTACAGGCGCCGTTTTTCACCGTGAGGCCTTCTGAGATCCTGAGCAAGTGGGTGGGAGATGCCGAAAAAAACGTTGCAAGGCTTTTCAAGGAGGCGCGCTCTTACCCGCTCAGCGTCATCTTCATAGATGAAATCGACTCACTTGTGCCCCAGCGTGCCCGCGACGGCTCAAGCGTAATGACCCGCTTGGTGCCGCAGATCCTCAACGAGCTTGAGGGCTTCCACCGTTCCGGTGGAAAACTTCTTTTTCTGGGCGCCACCAACGAACCCTGGGCGCTTGACCCTGCGATTCTGAGGCCGGGAAGGTTTGACGCCCGCATTTATGTGGGCCTTCCCGACGGGGAAGCGCGGGAGGAGATTCTAAGAATCCACTTG
>CAZGYL010000730.1:0-2801 GCA_964529985.1 uncultured Planctomycetia bacterium
TGAAGTAGTTGGCCCAGCCACGTAAGATACCGTTGACTCGTTCCACTACTTCAGGTGTAGGGAGCCGCGTAGATCGCGGGCCTTTTTGTCGCTGTTGATGCCGGGATTGGGGGTGGAGACGGGATTGGCTTTTTCACTTTGTGCGGGGGTTTGTGCGCCGGGCGTTGGGGCGGCACCCGGCGCACAAACCTCTTTCAGGTGGGCTCATTCCGTTAGTTCTTCGAACCGTACCTCTCCCCAATACCCGCGGTCAAGGACGGTAAGTCGAAGACGGGACCACTGAAGCGACCTGCCTTCGCTGATCAGATTGTCTTCGAGCGCAAGAAGGTTCTTTGCCGAAGAAGAGGCAAGATCAAGCACGTAAATCGTATCGAGGTTCCTGAGGCAAAGGCGCAGACGAGGACGGCAGCCCGGGTGAGCACATTCAGCACACAGGTGGCCCTCCCGGGAGCGGATGCCGTCTGAGGAGGCGCACACCAGCTGCCCTTCCTCGAAGCGTTTCCGGATAAGGTATACCCTTGCAACACTTCCGCAAAGAGATTCACAGCTGCGCTCTCCGATAAGAAAGCCACCGGAAGTCACCTTCACGAAAACATGTACCGGATCGCGGAAAGCAAGGCGTGCAGTTGAGTCCATCATGGATCCACCTCATCAACAGCCAGGGTGACGATATCAGCGTCAATCTCCTTCCTGCGGGTCTTCAGAGCGATAAGCAGACTGAGTTCTGCGACACGATCGATAAGCCGGGGCACCCCGCGCGTGGCCTTGGCGATGGCCTCTACAGCCGAAGGGGTGAAAAGAGGTGCCCCTCTACCTGCAGCTTCAAGCCTGCAGGTCAGATACTCCTGCACTTCCTCTTGGTGAAAGGAGCGCAGCCGAATCCGGATGATGATCCTCTGGGCCAGAGCTTCGTTTACAGAGAGACGCAGGGTGGACTCCAGCTGGGGTTGACCTGCCAGGATCAGTGTCAGATCGTCTGAAGAATCCTGATCGAAGTTGGTAAGAATCCTCAGCTCGTCAAGAAACGGTGCCGGCAGGAGGTGGGGCTCATCGATTATGAGAACCGGCCGAAGTTTCTTTGAGCGGGACAGTTTCAGGACACGATCCTTTATTGCGTGGAGGATATCGGATTTCTTAAACGGCGGCTCGATTCCGAATCCCCTGGCAATGATCCGGTAGAGATCCGTCGGTGTGCAGGTCGTATCGTTGATGTAAACTGCGGCATGCGTGGTTCCGCACAGTTCTGTAAGAAGAGCGCGGAGAAGTGTGGATTTCCCCGTGCCGGGAGCCCCGAACACAACTCCGGTACCCCTTCGGTCAACCAGGTAACGCAGTTTATCAAGGGCTTCGGTGAAGCTCGGGGTCTTCATTATCTGGTGCGGTTTGAGCTCCTTTGTAAAGGGTAGGCAGGAAAAACCGAAAGCACTCCTGAGGCGGGTCTCAAGACGCAGCTGTTCCTTCTTCATTGCTCTTGCTCCTCTTCCGGGCGTAATTGCTTCTCCATTCGATCAGCCAAGTCCCGCAGCGACCTCAGATCGGATTGCCCCTTAGGCTCTGGGCTCCGTTCCCTACGCCTTATGAACCTGTTTCCGTAAAGGTCCACGGGAAAGGCTTCACAGGAGCCACTCTGGCCGATTACGCGAACCGACCTCAAATCGTCGGGGTCGTAACGCACCGTGACCCGTTCACCGATAAAGGTGGGGCCGACCTCGAAAGCTCGTCCCTTCAGGGTTATGGTGCCGTCTTTTGCAACCCTTCGTTTGGTTTCCTCCAGGAAAAGCTCGTTCAGATCAACTTCGGCGGGCAGGGAACGGATACCTTCTGAGAGCCTGAGCCAGGCGTCAACAGGGCACTGGCCTCCCAGTCCCCTGTGAGGCTGGGTGTGGTATTCTCCTTCGAGCCACGACCAGAAAAGACGGTTGAGCTCTCTGAGGTCTTTTAGTCGATCGAGCTGGAGGCGGGAGAGGAAGCTTGTGCGCACGCGGCGGAAGAAGCGTTCGATCTTGGCTCTGCCCTGAGGCCTGTATGGCCTTGAGTGAATGAGCTGGATCCCCAACCGGGCGCCCAAAAGCAGGATAATGCGGCTGCGGAAGATCTTGCCGTTATCCACATAGAGGCGCCTGGGTAGTCCGCGTTTTAGGAATGCCTGCTTCAGGCAGGCTTTGAAGCTTCTGAGATCTTGTTTCCAGTAGAATTCAGCATGAGGGATCAGCCGGGTTGCGTCATCCAGAATAGCAATGAGGTAAACCCTCCGGCGCAATCCGGCTTCGGTGGGCAACCGCGGGCCGTAGCACACATCAGCCTGCCAGCAGTCCCCTGCAAGCTCAAAGGCATAAGCACGCAGGTCCCTTCGCGGTGGCTTTCTGAGGTCGGAAAGGCCCCGGATCTTGATAAAACGGTAAAGTGTGGTAAGAGAAGGAAGCGGTATTTGGCGAGGGATCCTCGCCCTTAGTTCGGCGAGGATCCCTCGTCCCGTAAGCTGGGGAGCTTCTCGGAGGAGGCGTTCAATTTCTTCGGCAACCGTGTCGTTGATTACGCGGCTGTGTCCTTGGTCACTGCGCTTTTGGGGTTTGAGTGTCTCAAAGCCGTACTTCTTGTAAGCGTAGAGCCAATTCTCAATGGTACCGAACCCGAGCTTAATAGGGCCCAGGAAGGGGTGCTCCCAGAAGCGTTCGGTCATTTTTTCAATCTCCTTTCTAAGTTCGAGTTTTGCCATTTCTTTGCGCGCATATCGGTCCTGCAAACAAGAACAGAGTGCAGGGTGAAGTTGGCTCACGGCCCGCTATTTTGTGCCATGTCGT
>CAZGYL010000731.1:0-2798 GCA_964529985.1 uncultured Planctomycetia bacterium
GGTATTGCCGTGCCGCCTGCGTCTCTTATGCGCTGGGCCTGTTTCTCAGCAGCTTCCCGCCGCACGTCAAGCACCGCCACCTTCGCTCCTTCGCGGGCGAGTGCCTCGGAAATGACTCCGCACAGTACTCCGCCGCCACCTGTTACAACAGCAACCTTGCCGCTCAAACCGTACTCAACAGCCATTAGGACCCCTCCTGCAAAAGCTTGAAATCAAGTGTGCTTCAGTCAGGGCGCGCCCACGGCGGAGGGTCCTTAAGCCTGTAGAGGACTTCTCCGGCGTGGTGCACGCAAAGGTATCCTTCCTCCCGCCTTTCTTCCCACTCGCGCGGGTCGATCGACCGTGGATCTCGGTATCCCAAACAAACACGCTTGCAGCGTTCCTCGGGGATTCCTGTAGCCAGGGTGACCTTTATCCGGGGCCGCTCAACGCCCTGGTCGTAAGTGCCTATTCCTCTTACGTGTGTCGAGTGGGCCAAGACCCCCCAAGGGTATTGCTTGAAGCGGTCCCACTGCTTGAGGAAATAATCCCGCACATGGTAGCCGATTTCGTCCAGCACCCGGCCGTGAGAATAGGAAATTTCCTTGATATGCGGGCCGTAGATGATGAGCTCTCCGCCGTCAGCCACGACGTTTTCAAGCTTATACATGCCCTTACCCGCAAGCCATATATCCTTGTACATTTCAGGCACGCAGGCCAAGACCGATTTATACGGCCTGTCTTCGTAAACGATGTTTATCTTCGCGGACAACTCGCTTGCACGCTCCCAGGCCTCAGGAAGGCCCCCGCAGAAAACTCCATGCACGTGCGGTCCCTTTACAACAAGGCATATACTGAAACGCGGTGAGGGCACAAAACGGGCCGCTTCTTCCACAAGCCTGCGTACCGGTGTATCGCGGTTTCCATTTATCTTCGGGTTGGTGATCACCGCACCCAGCCAGTGGAAAAAGTTTATGAACTCTTTCTCTCCGATTCCGGGGAAAAGATACTTGTGACCTCCCGAGAAGCCGACCACTTCATGAGGAAAGACCGGGCCTATGATCAAAATCACGTCGTGCTGGAGGGCCAACTTGTTGATGGCCACCCGCACCGGCATGGTGAAGAGCCCGCCGGTAAGCTCGGCGATCCGGTCCGGCGGGAAAGACCCGACTTGAACGAAAGTATCAGGATCCTCCCAACGGTGTGGGAGAATGGGAATGTCGCTGTACTTTTCCCTCCACCGATCCTCTGTAAGTCCGAAAGGCCGGAGTAAAGACGGAGTTTCCGGGACGGCATGGGTTCCCAGCGCGACGAGGAAGGTCAACTTCGCAGCCCTGGCGCGCAGCGCTTCGACGGCGGTTTCAAACAGAAGAGGCAGAGGGCAGGTCCTTGTCTCATCGGGCACGACGGCCAAGACGCGCTTGTTGCGGAAAGGGCCTTCTTGCAGGGCTTCGGAAATGATCGAACGCAGGTGTTCTTCAGAAAGCGGATTTTGCAGATCGGTTACTTCAAGCATTGCAACACCGGTCCGGGAGGGCCTTCGGGAAAAAATATTACGTGGTCTACCGGGTCTGTTGGAAGGTGCAACGATAAGTCCGGACGACTCGGGTGTCAAGGCACGGCGAGTAGGTTCAGCGCGGTGAGCGTCCCGGCGTTTACCTTTTTGTTTTAAGTTTCCCGGCCGCGAAGCGAAGCAGAGCCAGGGCAGTCCTTCCGGGGCCGAAAGCGTCCGCCGTACGGTGCCAGGCGTACATGATCGCCCCGCCTCCAGGGAGAAGGAGGCAGCTTACCGCATCTCCATAGTAATTACCCCGGCGGTCTTTGAGCTTAACGAGCGAAAGGTAGCGCGCGCCTGCAGGCCGCCCGAGCGGTCCTACAGAGGGCCGCCACCTTCGATCTCCGGTTTTCGGATAAGGGGCTTGCCCGGGAAGATCGGGCAGAAGGGAAACGTCCACGCACAGCTTAAGCTCAAGCCCGGGGGGAGGTTGTTCCCAGCCTTGAGGTCCTCCCGGCGATCGGGCGCCTGTACCGAGTATCTGAATGCCGAGCTTGTCGGTGCCCCGGACGGTTGCGCCGCCCTCTGCGTAATATAAGGGAAAAGGACCTGCAGGAAGCAGGATCAGAAACCCGCCTCCCTTTACATAAGAGCGAAGCGCCTCGTCGATATCGCCTTGCTTTCTTACGGTCTGCCTGTAAGACTCTCCTCCTGCGTAAATGAGTAGGGGAAGCCTTGAAGCGTTGAACTTTCGGGCATCAAGCAGATCTTCCCAGCTCAGTTCGACTATATTGAGGCCGGCTTCGGCCAAGAGCAGCACCAGATCGTTTTCAAAGTCGGGAAAAAGGCCGATCGGGGTGTCGCCCAATTCCCGGCGGAGGGCTCTTACAGTTAAAAGTGCAGGCCCGGCCGCCTTTGGTCTTTGCGCCCTATGCGGCGGTTTGGACTTGAAGCGGCCTGCGTATAAGGCGGTCAGTTTCAAGTACTTATCGCCGAACTCCCAGCTCGGTTCGATTTCAGAGCCTTCGTGCCATTCGTTCCAAGAAGTTATGAGGACCCAATCAGGATCCGCCCTGATGGCTTCCTCCCAGAGAATACGGTACGTTTCTCCATTCATTCGATCAGCGCGCAGCCCCGGTTTTCTGATCTTCGTATCGTCGTATCCCGGAATGACGGTAAGGCATGAAATCTTTCCATTCCGGCGCGCAAGAGAGACGGCTTCAGAGAAGCGGGTGCGGCTTAAAGCGCGCAGTTCTTCGGGCTTTTTTCCCTTAACCCACCCGCAAATGTTGTAGGTATGGATTCCGTCGAATATTCGTGCATA
>CAZGYL010000732.1:0-2798 GCA_964529985.1 uncultured Planctomycetia bacterium
CGACGAAGCCCTCAAAGTGCCGCTGATTTTCTCGTGCCCCGCACGGATCCCCGAAGGCGTGCGCGATTCGACCCATTTGGTCAGCGGCGTGGACCTGATGGCAACAGTGTGCGATTTCGCGGGCGTAAAGCCTCCCCCAAGGAGTATCGGTGGAAATCTCCGCCCTCTTCTGCAAGGCAAGTCCGTTTCGTGATGTCAGTTCGCGTACGCCGAAGTCAAACTCACCACACACACGCCCGGCTATGCGCTGCGCACGCCCGATTTCAAGTACATCGTGCACGTTGGCGAGCCTGCGGAGCAGTTGTTCCATATGCGCCGCGACCAGGGCGAGACGAAGAACCTGGCCTTCGACTCCGCTTATGCCGACACGCTGGCTTTCCATCGGAAGCTCCTGCGCGAAGTGCATGCGCGTCTGGACTTAGCGCCGAACGCGCCGCGCTGGTGACCCGCTTGTGAAGGTTGCAGCCATCGCACAAACGGAAAATGTCCCCAAGACTGGGAGGAGAACCATGAACTCGTTCAAGGGAGTTGCGGTAATGAGCTGCACCCTCCTGGCCGCCGCAGTAGTCTCGGCGGACGAACTTGTGACGTATCCGCCGCCCGAAGGCATCCCTGCCTCAGACCAATACGCTGTCAGCGTGACCCAGAACGGGGTTCGCCGTGACTCGTTCGCGTACAAGGTTTGTGCACAACAGCCTGAGACCAACAGGGAAAAAACTACTTCCTGGACGACATTCTCTTTCTCAGGCAAGGTCGAGGTGAGCGTCAGGAAGCTGCGGGGGAGCTTCAGTTCGTGTCGCGTGCTGCCGAGCAGTCGGAGAATCAAACCGAGCGTGCGAGGTGATACAGCCACGTTTGAACTGCGCGCACCGGGGCAGTACGCCGTGGAGTTTGACGGGAACATTGCCCATCCGCTCCTCATCTTCGCCAATCCGCTGGAGCGGGACGTTCCGAAAAAAAGCGACGCCAACGTGGTCTACTTCGGCCCAGGCGTGCACGACCCGGGTGAATTGACCATCCGGTCCGGCCAGACGATCTACCTCGCCGGGGGCGCCTGCGTGAGGGAACGAATCGTAGGTGAGAATGTGGTGAATGCCTCCATTCAGGGCAGGGGCGTGCTTTCCGGCGAGCTCTTCCCCAAAGGCGGCGATCCCATGATTCACATTCGAGGTTGGCGCAGTCGACACGTGCGTATCGAGGGCATCACCTTGGTCCAGTCACCCCAGTACAACATCTCCCTGGCCGGCGTAGGCCACGCAGTCCGTAACGTGAAGATGATAAGTTGGTATTTCAGCACCGACGGTGTTGGACTGGGACTGTATGGTTTGGTCGAAGACTGCTTCTTCAAAGTTAACGACGATGCGGTGAAGCTTTACTGGACGGCCATGATCGTCCGGCGTTGCGTGTTTTGGCAATTGGAGAACGGAGCTGTTTTTCAAATCAGTTGGAACATGCCGACGGATCACAGCAATTTTCATGTATACGATTGCGACGTCATCCGGACGGAGCACCATTGGCGGAATGACAATTGTGCCATCTTCTGTTCGATCCACGGAGGCAGCGGGCACATGAGCAACTATCTTTTTGAGAACATCCGGATCGAGAACTCGCATTGGCGGTTGATGAACCTGGTGATGAAGAAGACCCGTTGGTCGGCGAAAAGCAAGAGTTTCGGCCGTATCTCCAACCTGCGTTTCAGGAACGTTTCCGCACAGGGAAAGTTCAAACTGCCCAGCACTATCCGCGGGGCGGATCCAGCGCACCGCATCTGCAACGTGCTGTTGGAAAACTTGAACATCGGCGGACGCCTTATTCGGAACGCCGAAGAAGGAAACTTCGAGATAGATCCCAATACGACGGCCAACATCTGCTTCCTCGTTACTGAACCGAAGTGAGGAGGTGCGGCGATTGGATTAATGCAAGGGGAAGCCCGGGCCGTAGATAGGGCCCGGTTTCCGCGCCTTGCGCGGCTTTGCGATGCAACACCAGGCGGTAGCTCTACGCGCGGCCGCTGAACCGCAAAAGCCCTTCTTCATTGTCTTGATCGAGTTCTGGGGCCATGCGCTCAACAGGCACTTCCATGTTCGTACCAAAGCCGGCTCAGCTCCCTCGTCCACCGATTCTTTCACCGGTTGGTCAGCTGAGCAGTTTCTTTCTGCTTGTGCGAGAACGTCTCGGCCTCGATAAAAGCTCAGGAGGCCGGTGGCACTTAACACCCAAAGAACCGCTGGGACTTTGAAGTTCGATCCGTGCCTCTTTATTGCGTTTCCTCTTGTGCTTTCCTTCGTGCCGGAGTAGCTACTCTGTCGGTATCAGGCGGATAACAAAAAGCTGTCTTGTGCCGTCACCTGCAAGACCTGGGACCAAGATCGCGTCACTGGTACGGTTCCAGCGCGGTGCAGGATCGATTCGAATGTCGCCGCTGTAAGACCCCCTGTCCAGCCCTTTGCTGCGTGCGAAGGCGCCGTCACTTCGGCGATATACGACGTAGTAGTTTTTTCTGCCCCTGCGATAACCGTTCACAAAGAAGTTGCCATCAGGCGAAAGCGAGATATCTCCTTCAGGATCAGGAAAGATCTCCGCCGTGCCCAGTTTCCCTACGATTTGCTTCTTGTCCACATCGTAAAGGACTTGGTCCCGGCCCCTTCGGCCGATAAGCAGACTTCCCTCAGCCCACTCGGGATGGCCTCCTATGTGGACGTCGTGAAGCACCAACGCGCTACCGTCAGGGCGAATAGAGCAGGGGTGGTTGATTCGCCTGCCGCTTCCTCTCCAATTTCCCCGCACAAAAAAATAGA
>CAZGYL010000733.1:0-2782 GCA_964529985.1 uncultured Planctomycetia bacterium
TTTTCTCGCCGACTTGTATACTCAACTTCACGAACATCCCCGGCTTCAGCGAAACAGTTCCTTTGCCTTTTCCGGTTGCAGGCTTTCCTGTGGTGTGGATTTCCACTGGAAGGGTTCTCGTTTTCGAGTCCAGCGATGGGTTGACAATGGCGACCTTCCCTTCAAACTCTATGTCCGGATATGCATCCGTGACGATTTTCACCTCTTGTCCCTCTTTGACCTTGGCGGCGTCTACCTGCGCCACATCGCAGTTGACCTTCAGGATGGAGATGTCCATGATTTCGACAATAGACAGAGCGGGGTTGTCCATCGCCCCTTCGTCGACGAATCTTGCGGTCACCACGCCAGTGATGGGCGCGCGGATGGTATAGTCTGCAATGCGCGTGTCTAACCGATACAAAGCCGCTTCCGCTTGTTTGAGGCCCACTTTCGCCTGAGCCAGCGCAGCTTCGGCGGCTTTGACTTTTGCCGCTGCGAGGTCCCGTCCAGCGAGAGCGATCTTATACTGCGCCATGACTGCATCGTACTTTTGCTTGGGAATGCTTTTGTCCGCATAAAGATTTTGGGCCCGTGTTTTTTCCAGCACAGCGTTTTCAAGCTGGGCCTCGGCCTGCTTTAGTGCGGCCTGCGCAACGCCGAGGTTGGCATCGGCTTGGCGGACACCTACTTTTGCCGCCTCGACCGCGGCCAGAAGTTCCTTTCGCTGGGCAAGCTCTGTCTCGTGTTCGACGACGGCGATGACCTCCCCTTTTTTGACCTTCATCCCCCGCTCCACCAGGAGCTTTTTGATGACGCCTGTTACCTTGGAATAGATAGTGACCCTCCTGAACGCTTCTACACTGCCAGTGAGGTCCAGACTTTGTTTAATCGCGTGCTTGCGCACCACGACCGTAGTTACTGGAACCGTGGATTCTTGCTCGCCGGCAAAAGCCAGCCCGTGGAGGGCAAGGATCGGCCCCATCACCGCCAGATTGAGAACGTTACGTGTAAGAGAATTCATTGCATTCTCTCCTCTTTCGAAGATCCGCCGTCGCCGTCTTCCGGCTTGTTGTTTGGACCACGCTGCCGTTGGCGCTCGTTGGTCCCCATGGCGTAACGAAGTCGCTCCACCGCTACGATGTAATCGTAAAGAGCCGTGAAGTAGTTCATGTGCGCCCTTGTCCTGAGTGTCTCTGCGTCTACCACATCAGTGGGTGTGGCGGCCGTTTGTTTGTACTTGTTCTCGACGAGCCGAAGATTCTCTTCAGCTTGAGACACGGCCTTTTTCGCCACGGCGAGCCTCTTGCGGGCTTCTTCGATTCCCAGAAGAGCCTGTTTGACTGCCAAAGCTATTCCGTCGCAGACCTGCTTGGCGGTCTCTGCCGCTTTCCGGATTCGCCTTTCGGCAACCCGTATCTGCGCCGTCGTCCGCCCTCCGCTGAACAGCTCCATCTGAATGCCAATCTCACCCAAAGCGGAATTCTTATGGGCTTGGTAATCGTCGTCCAAGCGCTTGAGGCTTCCTGCAATGTAGATTCTTGGAAAGTGCTCTGCCCACGCAGCCGTCCAGCCTGCTTCTTCCATGCGAATAGCTTTCTGGACCAGTTTGAATTCAGGCCGATGGTCAATGGCTGTCTGCAATGCAGAGATGAGATCCACCTTGAACTCAGGAGCTTCGGTCACATCCTTCACCATAGTAGGTGAATTAACGTTTATTCCGAGAACATTGTTGAGAACGCTGATGCTGAGTTTGACAGCGTTCTCGGCGGTTATAAGCTGCTGGCGGACCTCGGCCACGTGCACCTCCGCGCGCAGGACATCGTTCTTATCCACCACCCCGTTCACGTAAAGACTCTGGGCTGTTTTAAGATGCGCGCGTGCCTGCTCCAGAGCCTCCGCCGCAATGTCTCTGGCCTTTTGCGCCCTGAGAACATCAAAGTAGGCTTGCGTCACCTGGTAGATAATGTTCTGTCGCACACGTTGCATGGTGAGACGCGCGATTTCTCTTCCCAATTGCGCCTGTTGATAGTTCCCAAGGCTTCGACCAAAATCCCAAATGGTCATTTGCACCTTGAGTTCAGCCCGTTGGAACTCCTTTTCAGCAAGAGGGACAGCCTGAGCGCCAAGAATCTGCTCCACCTCGCGGTCCCGGATATCGTAGCTATAGCCGGCGGTTACCTGTGGTAAGAAAAGAGACCTTGCGACGTATACTTGCTGCTCAGCGATGCCCACGTCCTCTATGGAAAGTTTCAACGTGAGGTTGTTGGCCAACGCTATGGTTATCGCATCCTGAAGCGTAAGAGGGCCAGATGGCAGAACAGCACCTTTCTCGCGGAGAGACGCCTCCGGGATTGTTGGGGGCGGTGCGGCGGGTGTTAAAGGTACAAGGATTCTTTCCCGGAGAACGGCACTATTCATATACGGTTTGCGAGTAACGCAGCCGCCAGCGAGCAATAATTCGGCCCCCGCCAGAACCGCAACTATGATGAGTGTAATTGCCCTAAAAGTTTCTCTCATTCAGTCAGAACTCCCTTCAGAAACATGTCCCTGATCAATGGGACGTTTGCCTCGTAAGGATGCTGCTCCGGATCTTCCAGCCAGCAGAAGAGAAACGCATTGGTAAGCCCCTCCAGTGCCACGGCCATGTAATAGGGGTTTATCTTGCGAAATACCTTCTTGCGACTACCCGCTTCCAGTACCGATGCCAGTCGCAAGACGAATTCGTCGTACAGCTTGCGGATGGCCCGATCCAGCCCTGCCTTGATGTTGAAACTCGCGCCGCGCGTTTCGGCGAAATAGAGTC
>CAZGYL010000734.1:0-2781 GCA_964529985.1 uncultured Planctomycetia bacterium
TTTCAGAAGAGCGGCTCGAACAAGCCATAACCGAGATCTTTGACCTTACCCCCAAAGGCATCATCCGGCAGTTGGACCTCTTGAGGCCTATCTACAAGAAAACCGCACGCCACGGCCATTTCGGAAGAAGCGATCCTGACTTCACTTGGGAGCGTACGGATCGGGTACCCGAGCTCAGGGAAAAGCTTGGTGTGAGCCAGAAGGTCTCTCCGGCATGACGGTCGATGAGCCGAAATTCAGCTTGCGGAATCCAGGCTATTTGTCTAAGTTCTTGAGATTTAACAACTTAGAGAAGCAAAAATTTTTCGGACACCCCCCTTGCATTGCCTTGCGGTCTTTGTTATACTCGCCTCGGAGAATGCGAAGGCAGTAGTCGGTTACGCCGTTGTTAGGAATGCAATGACAACGTAGCAAAGGAAGAGGTAACAAAGAACCAGAGAAGCAAACAACTTTAGCACATAACAAAGCCTCCAAAAGCCGGGGTCTACCAACCATCATTTACCCTTCGAAATTTCCCCAATCAACACTCACCCCGGCTTTTCCTTTTGTTCCTTGATTCCGCTTTCCCCCACCTACAGCTCTTGCACCTGTAAAGCGCTCTGGGTTGAATGCAGGGGCAATGCCGATCCGCAAAACCGTCGTCCTTGCATGCGCTTTCCTGCTTCTTACGGGCGCAGCCTCAGCGCAACCCGACTCTTCCCCTGCAGGTACTTTTCTCTCGGTTCTGCCGCCGCTTGGCGCCATTTTGCTTGCAATTGCAACGCGCCAGGTCTTTCTTTCCCTTTTCTTGGGACTCTTCCTCGGCGCTGCGATCGCTGCGGGCGATCCCCTGAGCGGTCTTGCACGCCTGCTTGACACCTATTTGGTGCGTGCGCTGGGAACGGAACGGCATGCCTCGGTTGTTCTTTTCTCTCTTTTCCTCGGGGCCATGGTCAGGATCATGGCTTCAACCGGAGGCCTGAAAGCGCTTGTAAGCGCGATTGCGCGGCGGGCGAGTACGGTCAGGCGGGGACAGACCGCAGCGTGGCTTATGGGCTGTGTGATATTCTTCGATGACTACGCCAATACGCTGCTTGTGGGTAACACCATGCGGCCCTTTACCGACAGCCTCAAGGTAAGCCGCGAAAAGCTCGCCTACATTGTCGATTCCACAGCCGCACCTGTAGCCTCCGTCATGCCTGTTTCAACGTGGATAGGTTACGAAGTGGGCCTTATCGGGAGCGCTTTTGCCGCAGCGTCCGTTTCGCTTGATCCTTACGGAGCGTTCCTGGCTTCGATCCCCTACAGATTCTACGGCCTTCTTGCCGTGCTCTTCGTTCTTGTCGTGGCCGTTTCAGACAGGGATTTCTCAGCCATGTACCGCGCCGAGCACCGCGCCCGCACAACAGGGAAAGTCATTGCAGACGGTGCGCGCCCGCTTGCAGACACCGAGGA
The DNA here is from genome assembly GCA_964529985.1 of uncultured Planctomycetia bacterium. Lineage (GTDB taxonomy): Bacteria > Planctomycetota > UBA8108 > UBA8890 > UBA8898 > CAZGYL01. The sequence continues at coordinate 1,435 of CAZGYL010000734.1, forward strand.
CACACCGTCGGCCGTTCCAGCGCGGGCCAGAGCTCTCGACGCTGTAATTCCGGTCCTGCTGGTTCTCGGCGTAACCGCAGGCGGCCTCTATCTGTCAGGTCTTAACGCGCTCAAGGAAAAAGGCATTGCACCGGAAGGCATGGCTTTGCGGCGGATTCTGGGCAGCGCCGATGCTTTCCAAGCTCTTATGTGGGCCGCTTTTACAGGATCTGCAGCAGCCTTCCTTCTTGCTCTGCGCAATCTTTCTCTCTCCCGAGTCACAGACGAATACCTTGCGGGCGTAAAGGCAATGGTACCTGCAATGGTGATACTTGTGCTTGCATGGGCTCTGAGCGCCGTATGCGAGAAGCTCCAAACGGCGCAGTTCTGCGTTCAGCTGGCCGGCGGGCGGATTGATCCCCGCCTGCTGCCTGCTTTGATCTTCCTCATTGCCGCATTCGTCTCCTTTGCAACGGGCACTTCATGGGCGACCATGGGAATTCTGATACCTATTGCGGTTCCGCTTGCATGGCGTGTGACACAGGAGTGCCCCTCAGCTGAAATGATACGCTTGGCAAGCATAGGTGCTGTCCTTTCCGGAGCCACCTTCGGGGACCATTGCTCTCCTATTTCCGATACCACCATAATGAGCTCAATGGCCTCCGGGTGCGATCATGTCGACCATGTCCGCACGCAGATCCCCTATGCTTTCTCCGTTGCCGCGGTAAGTACGATGTGCGGCTATCTGCCGGCCGGTTTCGGTCTCCCGCCGCTTGTAGGCCTCGGTGCAGGCCTGATCGTTTTGATCGGCCTGCTTTTCTTGGCGGGCCGGAGACCCGGAGGGTGAGCGCCCGCAGCCGAACCCGCCGTTAAGGCTTTTTGCCGCCTGCGGGAGGTTTTTGCCGCAGCAATTCTTCAACCAAGCCCTCAGCGTCATAGAGCTTGCGCAGCGCTTCTATTACGTACGCGCTGTGAACGGCTACCGCACGCGCACGCGAGCCGTCGTACCAAAATTCATTCGGCAGGCTCTCGATATTCCCATCGAAGATAAGCCCTACAAGCCGCGCTTCAGTATCGATTACAGGCGAGCCTGAATTGCCGCCCGTAATATCGCATTCGGAGACGAAGTTCACGGGGGTTGAAAGATCCAGACGGCCGCGGCGGATCCAGAAGCGTTCAGGCAAATCAAAAGGCTCTTTGCGATCAAAGCTCAGCGCCCGGTCGTACAACCCGTAAAGTGTGGTTTTATACGGCGCTTTGGTGCCGTTCATGGGATAGCCGGCCACAGGGCCGAACGCAAGCCGCAGGCTGAACGTGGCATCGGGGTACACGCTCTTGCCGTAAACAGCAAAGCGGGCCCGGGCTATG
>CAZGYL010000735.1:0-2780 GCA_964529985.1 uncultured Planctomycetia bacterium
CAACGATCCCACCACCACATAATGATCCAAAAAGCCGCCCTTTTTGACTATCGCTCCTTCTTGACTATCGCTTGGCCCGCGGCGCTCGGTGGATCGCGGACGCGTTTGTCCACTCCGGAGTGGGAGCTCTCCTGGTGGCCGGAGAGAAACTTTTTGCCGCCGGTACCCGGGGCGGTCTTTTGGTCTTATCGTGTGAAGACGGAACCGTTCTGGCTCGAGGAGAGCTTCCTCCTCCCGTGTGGGACGGAATGGCCGCCGCGTACGGCCGCCTCTATGTTACGACCCGGACCGGAAAGGTGCTTTCCCTCGGAAAGAAATGAACGCCGTCTCCGGGCCGTTGCGCAGCCTTGAACCGGTCTGTGTTCTGCGTTTACGTTGAGCCTTTCTGCTGACAAGGGAGGTTTCGGTATGCCGTCTCGTTTCCTCGTTGCCGCCGCCTTCGGCGTCATGATTTCAACTTCCTTTGCCGCCGAAAAAACCTTCGCCGAAAAAACCTTCGCCGAACGGCTGGGTTGGAAAAGAGGAAGCCGGGTTCTCATTCTTCACTGCGACGATGCGGGAATGTCCCACGAGTCCAACCTCGGAATTCTCAAGGCCATGACTGCCGGCGTCGCCACCTCGGCGAGCGTCATGATGCCGTGTCCCTGGGTGCCTGAATTCGTGCGCCTCGCCCGCCGGCACCCGCAACTCGATATAGGGCTTCACCTGACCCTGACCGCGGAGTGGAAGGATTACCGCTGGGGACCTGTGGCCAGCAAGCCGCAGGTACCGGGGCTCAGCGATCGAGAAGGCTGTTTACCGCGCCGGGTCGAGGACGTTGTAAGACGCGCGACGCCCGAGGAAGTCGAGACCGAGATCCGGGCCCAGATCGATCGCGCCTTTCTCATGGGGTTGCGTCCCACCCACCTCGATTCACACATGGGAACCCTTTACGCGAACGAGGCCTTTTTCCGGCGTTTCCTGAAGGTCGCTATCGAGAAAAAGATTCCTCTTTTCATTGCCGCCTCGTTCGCCGAGGTGGTCGCGGAAGAAAAGCCCGCACGGGTTCGTACGGTCAAAGAGGCGATCAAGCAGGTATGGGACGCCGGGTTGCCTGTCATCGATTTCCACATGAGCGCCACGGGCCGCTGGCGAGGCGGGGACAAGGAAAGCCGCTATCGCGCTTTCCTGAAGAAGCTTAAGCCCGGCGTGACCATGGTGATAATACACCCGATCGAGTTTACGGAATGCTTCGCGTCGATCTCAAGCTCGGGTCCGAAACGGGCCGAGGATCTTAGCGTTGTTACCGATCCCGTCTTCGCCCGGCTCCTTACCGAAGAGAAGATCATTCTCACCACGTGGCGGGAGCTTAAGCTGCGCCGCGACCGTGCCGGGAAATGAGCTGAGCGCGGTTCCGGACCCTCACATTCCCGACGGCAGGTGGAACACGGGGCCGAGGGCCAGCTACCGATACGATCGCTTCGCCACTTCAATCCGGCCCAGGCGGTACCAGCCGTCGGCGGACGCTCCGGCGATCGCGAGCTTAACCCGGGGTTTACCGGTCCGGGGATCAAGAAGCGCGATTCCGAGCTCGTAAACGCCAGGAGGAGTTCCGAAAGGAACGAAAACCGAGTCGTCGTAAACCGCATCCCCGGGCAGCCACGAACGTATGTCAGCTTCGGTTTTCATAACCGCGCTCGTCTTTGCGTTCTTGAGCCTCAGAGCGAGCGTGTAGCGCCTGTAGCACGGGGCCACGCCCTTGTTTTCCCACCACGAGGTAAAGGGCAACTTTCCGTTCGGCGTTACGCGGGACGGGTAGGAGAACCTGCGCAGGACGAAACGGTATCCCATTCTCTTGAGCCACCGGTCGACCGCCGGCCGCCATTCAGGGGGTACGGGGGAGGACTTAGCGTTGAAAGAGGAGATGTGCCATTTAAGCGATTGGTCAATGATATAGTCGACGTCCCACCCCTCGTTCTTCCACTTCTGCATCACCCAGCACACTTCAAAACTGACCGGCGCTTTTTTCCATGCATCTTTCATGCCGCACTTGATGATCGCCTGGGGATAGTAGTCCAACATGTGGCACCAGTTGGGTCCGAACCCCCCCCATGTCGCCCAGACAATCCACGCGCCAGCCGACGTCACGTTTCGAAAGACCGTAAGAGTTGGTCTTGGGATCGGTAAGGAGCATCAAGAGGGGCGTTTTACGGAAACTCTCAACGTAAGAATCCACGAGAGCTTTCCGTGTGGCCGGGCTGAGAAGTTTCGAACCCGCTCCCTCGCCCCATGCCCCGACAATCGAGAGATCCACGCTTTCGAGATCCGGGTGCCCGTCGTATCGGGCGCCGAGGGCGCGTATGAAACGGCCGAACGAGGCGGCGTAAAGGGGGTTTTCGGGATCGGTACGCCATTTCCGAATTCGCCGTTTCTTTGCCGGTTCCGGGCCTACAGTTGCCCGGTACCAGTCCGGCACATCGTTGTCTTCCCCCGTCCCGTAGGGAGCGACGCGCAGCATCAAGCTCTGGCCGTGGGCGTGCGCGGTGTCCAGCGCCTTATCGATCATGTCCCACCGGTACTTTCCCTTTTCCGGCTCCAGAAACCGCCAGTAGATCCGCCAGTAAGCGATCGAAGTCATGGGGAAATTTTCGACCGGTCCCGTTTTTTTCGACTCCCGGTACTCGATCGGATACCCTTCGGTCCACGTCAATCCGGTATTCAACGGATCGCCGTTGAATCGCTGGAAGGTCATAAACCCGATCCCCGGGTTGACCAGAACGTCGTCGATCTCCTGGGGCCTT
>CAZGYL010000736.1:0-2775 GCA_964529985.1 uncultured Planctomycetia bacterium
ATTCGCTCAAGCGCTCGACTTTGCAGCTTCAGAAGGCCTTAAGCTCAGGTTCCTGACGGCAAAGCTCGCCGGGCCCGATCACCCGAACGCCGTCAGAATCGAGCTTCACGGTGAAAGGGGAGGATCTCTAACGCTTCATGGAGCTTCAACAGGCGGAGGCTCGGTGGTTATAACCCGGCTTGACACTTGGCCCGTCCGATTGACAGGAACGTTCCATGAGTACTGCGTGGAAGGCCGGGGGCCGGAAAGCAAAGAAGTGCTTGAGTTTCTCTGCTCAGACGGCTCTTGCGTCGGCACACCCGAGGTTCACACAAAGAACGATCACTTTTTCGTGTGGGCCGCAAGAAGAAAGCCGCTTCCCGCCGAACTCCTTCTCTCGCTTGAATCCCGGCCCTCGGTCCTGAAGGTGCGCAAAACCGAACCTTACTGCTTTGTTCCTCAAGGCGAACCTAAGTTCAACAGCGGCGCTGAAGCGCTTGCCTTGGCTCAGGCAATGGGCGGGTCACTTGGAGAAGCGGCTCTGGAGCACGAAACGCAGCTCCTCGGCCTGAGCCCGCAGGAGCTGTACAAGGAAATGGACCGGCGCCTTTCGATCATGGAACTTGCCGTGCGGGAAGGCCTCGGGGGGAAAGCCGCCGGAATGCGACTCCTCACCCCGACGGCCCATAAGATCTTCCAGGCCGAAGCCGAAGGAAAGCTTGTCGGAGGGGGCCTCCATACGCGGGCGGCTTGCAGGGCACTTGCCGCCATGCATGTCAACTGCAGTATGGGCGTTGTATGCGCTGCCCCGACTGCAGGTTCGGCGGGCGTCATCCCGGGAGTCGTCACTACATTGCTTGAAGACTTCAGGGCCGATCGGCGAACCGTCCTCAGGTGTCTCCTTGCCGCCGGTGCTGTCGGAGTGGTTGTAGCGCACCGGGCGACCTTTGCAGCCGAGGTTGCAGGTTGTCAGGTTGAAATAGGTGCTGCAGGAGCCATGGCTGCAGCGGCTGTTGTGGAATTCGCAGGAGGATCCGCCCGGCAGGCACTTGATGCCGCAGCCTGCAGTTTCCAGAACACAATGGGTTCGGTTTGCGACCTGGTTCAGGGAATGGTGGAAATCCCTTGTCACACGCGGAACGCAGCGGCAGCCGCTTCAGCGTTTCTTTGCGCCGATCTTGTTCTCGGTGGCTACCAAAACCTTATTCCACTTGACGACACCGTAGATGCGGTTTATGCCGTGGGCAAGATGATGCCGACCGAGCTTAAGGTAACCTCTCTGGGCGGATTGGCCGCAACGCCCTCCGCTCGAGCCCTCACGCCGCGACCCGGCTTTGCTGAGCACCCTGAAGAAGATAACCCGGAGAATCCAGGCCGAAAGGGAGAAACCTGATGGCACAGACTTTACGCTTTCTCGGAGCAGAAGATATCCGTTCGCTGCTGCCCATGCCGGAAGCCGTCCGGGCTGTGCGGACCGCTTTCCGGGCTCTCTCAGAAGGGCGTGCCGTTCAGCCCTTGAGAACTCATATAGAGATTGAAGACCGGGAGGGGTCCGCGCTCTTTATGCCATCGTTCCTACCGGAGCTGAACGCGATAACGCTCAAGACGGTAACACTTTTTCAAAAAAATCCCGAGCTGAATCTTCCCACCCTCCAAGCCTTGGTTCTGCTTGCAGACGGAAGTACGGGTACGCCTCTTGCAGTCCTTGAAGGAGCGACCCTGACGGCGCTGCGCACCGGTGCGGCTTCAGGGCTGGCTACAGACCTTCTTGCAGACCCGGATTCAAAGCGGGCGGTGGTTTTCGGTGCGGGAGTGCAAGGACGTGCCCAACTTGAAGCCGTCGCTGCAGTGCGAAAGCTTACCGCAGCTTGTGTCTTTGATCCAAACAAAGAGGCCGCTGAACGTTTTGCAGAAGAAATGGAGTCACTTCTGCGCATACCGGTGGAAGTGGCGCCGGAGCCCAGAGCGGCGCTTCAAAATGCTCATGTGGTATGCACGGCGACGACTTCCCGCACACCTGTCTTCCAAGACTCTGATCTGCCTCAAAGCGTGCACATAAACGCCGTGGGCTCCTACAAGCCCGATGTCCGCGAAATTCCCGCACAAACGGTTGCAAGAGCTTATGTTGTTGTAGATCACCGCGCTTCGGCCCTTGCTGAGGCCGGAGATCTGCTCCTTGCGATAAAAGAAGGGTTGATCAGCGAAAAACACATTTGCGCCGAGCTCGGAGAAATCGCCGCCGGGCGGAAATGCGGCAGAACGGATCGCGATCAGATCACGCTTTTTAAATCCGTGGGTGTGGCGGTACAAGATGCTGCGGTTGCTGCTGAAATCTATCGCAAAGCGGTAGAGAACGACGCAGGGGTCACTGTCAACCTTTAAGGTACCCGATGGGTCGGATTTTCGGGAACCCGGCTTGCCGTAATTTCATTCACACAGGGCTTCTTGCGGTTGAGGGGAGCGCACTTGCGGCTCCGAAACGGATACCTGCTCTGCAAGACAAGAGCCCGAGCATTCGCAACAGGCTGAAGGGCCCTACTCAGCTGTCCGACTTTAGTGTCTGACTCACAGGCGTTCCACACCGGAGTTGTGCAATCAAAGTCTATGGGGGAAACTGGTTCAGGACGTGACACCTTCGTTCAACGTACAACCACCGGTACATCTGCAGCAAGGAAACACCATGCCAACGACGAGAAATCTTCTTTTGAGATCGGTAACCCTTCTCCTCCCGACCCTTTTGTCGGTTCCGGCCGAAGCCGATTGGCCGATGTTCCGCGGGGTCAATTGCACCGGGAT
>CAZGYL010000737.1:0-2771 GCA_964529985.1 uncultured Planctomycetia bacterium
CGCCTCAGGGGCGGGGATTGATCTGAAGTCGGTGGTCGGAACGGGACCCGGAGGCAGAATCGTAAAGCGTGATATCGAGGCGTATTTACGGAAGGCCCCCGAAGTTTCCGCTGAAACCGAGGGACGGGATAAACTGATACCTGTCTCTCCGAAGCGCAAGATAATCGCCGAACGCCTCAGTGCTTCGAAATTCTCAGCTCCTCATTTCTACCTGCGGGTGCGGGTCGCCTTCGACACTCTGCTTGAAACAAGGGCTCGTTTCAATGCGCAGCGCGCCCAGAAGCTCAGCTTAAACGCATTCCTGATAAAACTCACAGCCGAGGCTCTCAAGAGACACCCTCAGGTAAACGCCGCGTGGGAGGGAGAGAATATCAGGCTTTTCGGAGGAATCCACATAGCGCTTGCGGTGGCCCAGGAAGACGGGCTTGTAGCTCCGGTCGTGCGGAACTGCGCTGCCAAAGGCGTCGAGGCCATAGACCGCGAGCTTTCCGAACTTATTGAAAAGGCACGCAAAGGGACAATCGCCCCCGAGGAGTACAGCGGCGCTACTTTTACAATAAGTAACCTCGGCTCTTACGGTATCGAAGAATTCACTGCGATCATAAACCCGCCCGGTTCGGCTATCCTTGCAGTCGGTGCGGCCGTGCCCACTGAGGTACTTGAACCCGACGGCGGCAAAAAGGTAAAGCGCCTGGCAAGCTTTACCCTCTCCTGCGACCATCGGGTGGTCGACGGCGCTGTAGGCGCTGCTTTTCTCAGAGATCTCAAACTTTTTGTTGAAGATCCGCTCCTTGCTTTCCTCTAAACGTTCCGGACCGCCTTGCAGAAAGAGGGATCGACATGACGAAATCCACACAAACCTCAAAGACCGGCGGAAAAGAAAAGACCTCCCCGCCTGATCTCATTATTATTGGAGCCGGTCCCGGGGGGTACGTGGCGGCCATAAAGGGCGCCCAGCTCGGCCTGAACGTGACTGTTGTGGAAAAAGACAAGCCCGGAGGAGTCTGCGCCAACGTCGGCTGCATTCCTTCGAAGGCGCTTATTCACCTGGCTGACAGTGTGCGTGAAGCAAGAGCCCTTTCGGATCTGGGCATACGACTTGACATGCAGGATTTCACCTGGGAATCCGCGCGCAAGCGCGCAATGCAGGCTGCGGCGAGATCGGCAAGCGGTACAGCCCACCTGCTGAAGAAGAACAAAGTGACCTTGATTCAGGATACGGCGCGCCTCCTCGGGCCCGGGCGCCTGCAGCTTGCTTCCGGCAAGACTATGGAAGCACGGGGAGTTATCGTAAGCACGGGGTCCCGCCCGCGCCAACTCGCCGCCTTCCCTTTCGACGAAAAGGTCGTACTTTCCTCAACGGGTGCTCTGGGGCTCACCGAACTGCCGGCCAGGTTACTGGTCATCGGCGGGGGAGCTATCGGCTGCGAGTTCGCTTACGTTTTCAACACTTTCGGAGTTGAGGTAACAATTGTAGAGGTTCTGGACCGGCTTCTTCCTCTCGCCGACCCTGAAGTCGGTGCGTTGCTCGAGCGCGCTTTCAACAAGCAAGGGATCAAAGTTTTTACAAAAACGCGGGCGGAAGGGTTTGAACGGAAAGGGGACCACCTGGTGGTTCCTTTGACAGGCCCTCAAGATAAGAAACGCCCCCTTGACTGTGACGCGATTCTGGTCGCTATCGGCAGGCAGCCGAATGTGGAGGAGGCCGGACTTGCCGAGGCCGGAGTAGAGCTTGAAAAAGGCGCTGTTAAGGTCGGAGACCACTACCTGACCAATCTGCCGGGAGTCTACGCAATAGGGGACGTGATCCCTACGGCCCAGCTCGCCCACCTTGCGTCAAAAGAAGGAGAGCTTGCGGTTCTGCACTTTGCAGGTAAGAGTGCGCCCGCCCGCGTGGACCCTGATCTCGTTCCCACAGCGGTTTACTGCGAGCCGCAAGTGGCAAGCTTCGGCCTCACGGACAAGCCGGCGCAGGCCGAGGGCCGTAAGGTCGCTGCAGCGCGCTTCCCGTACCGGGCGAACGGAAAAGCGATGGCCTGCCGGAAAACCGAAGGTTTTGTAAAAATTCTCTACGATCAGGAAACCAAGGAAATCCTCGGCGCTTCTATAATAGGCGCTGAGGCCACCGAACTCGTTCACGAACTCCTCCTGCTCAAACAAGCCGAGCTTCTGCCCGAAGACGCCGCCGACATGATCCACGCCCACCCCACCTACTCCGAAGTGATTATGGAGGTCATGCGCACGGTCGAAGGGCGGGCCGTCCATATGTAGTGCCTCGTCCAACAACTACCGTCCGGTTTTGGCTTTTCGCCAAAACCGGACTCGGGGCGCCTGGCGGGATCTTTCGGCACGAGGTCTACGATCCCCAATCAGCCGGCCCCGCACACCTGAGGTCGTTGAGGCTATGACTCATCCTTCTCTGAAAAGCGGATGTAGCGGAGACAGTTGGAAGTCCTGCGCTCCTGAAGCCCTTAAGCATTGACAGCGCGGCTTGCCTTCTCGTGCCAACTTCTTGCCACAAACAGCAAAAGCCTGCAGAAGGGCGGCATAGGGTGAGGGCCGGCTGAGTGGCCTCGCACCAAAATCTCTCCGCCATCCGCTCCCGTATTTATTGGACGAGGCACTTATGGGCCCCTATGGCTTGTCCCAGCCAATTGTAGGAAGGGGAAAGTGCTTTCTGCATGAGGCACCAGGGGCGGCCTTGCGATTTGGGCGACGGTGTGTATTCTAAAAGACCTATGAAACTGTATGAATACCAGGCAAAGGAGCTT
>CAZGYL010000738.1:0-2766 GCA_964529985.1 uncultured Planctomycetia bacterium
GGGGGGGGGGGGGGGGGGGGGGGGCAGAACCCGGCGTTTGAACCGCCGGCTTGATTCCGGCAGGCGACGGTGTGTGCGCAACAGACGCTGCTGCAGGCTTCGGGGAAGAGACAGGCACCTGAGGGGGCTCTGCCGGTTTGTAGGGGTCGACAGGGGAAGAAGAAGGTTCAAGCTGTGATTCTTCACCCACAAAAAGCCCTATGCTTCTGAGATCTGCCGGATCGGGGGCCTCGGGCGCGGGCTCGCCTGAGACCAGAAGCGGCTCCGGGGCAACCGGAGGCGGCCCCAACAAGGGCTCGGCGCTCTCAGAAGGAGGAGAGGAGGCAGGCGGCGTGCTGCTTGATGCAGGGCCGGAGACGCTGGTAGCCTCCGCGAAATCTTGGGAGGGAAGAGAGAAGTCATCCTCCCGGGAGACCGCAGTCGGAGCAGGGGCCGGAACCGGGGACTTCTTCTTGCGGATTGCAGGCCTGATTCTCCTCTGGAGCTCTTTTTTCGGCTTGTCTGGTCGGCCTGCGGGCGAAGGCGGCGGAGTACGGCCTGAAGCTTCCGCCGAAGCGCTCCTCCTTGGAGCCGGAGTTGAGTCTCGTGTGCTTGCTCTGCCGACGAAGTAGATCGTCACACCAAGCAGAAACACAACGACCATAACGCCGAGAACAGTTCCGGATCGACCCATGGGACCTCCTCGGGACCGCCGCACGCTCCGCCTCTCAGCCCCTAACAGTGAGGCTCCCCTGCCGGCCCGTGCGATCGTCAGGGCCTCCGGCGCTGAGGCGGCAGGGCCTGCGGCCGGACCGCGTTCTCTTAGCGACTTCCTCTCTCGGGCCTTTTCTCTTCGCTTCTTTTCGGCGGCCGACGGTCGGCGTTCCGCCTGCCGCCCGCGGCCGCATCGCAAGGCTACGGGCGCATTTTAGATGGTCGAGCCCCCAAGGTCGAGGACTTTTTCCCGCTTTTCCCTGAGCGAAAACGCCTATCTGCCGGCCTTGGCAGGCTGCCGGGGGGCTCCTGAAAGGCGTGCCTCCCGCTTGCGCGCCCGGCGTTCGCTCAAGTAGATCATCGACGGGCTTGCTATGAAGACCGAGGAATAGGTTCCCACAACGACGCCCACAAGCATCACAAACGCAAATCCCTGCACTGTAGGTCCGCCTCCAAGAAGCAGGATCAAGACGACAACGAATGTGGTCAAACTGGTAAGGAGTGTACGGTTGAGGGTCTGGTTGATGCTTGTGTTCACAACTTCCGTCAAATTGTACTTCTTCACTTTCTTCGTGTTTTCCCGTATCCGGTCGAAAACAACGATGGTATCGTTCAGGGAGTAGCCGATTATGGTGAGGAAAGCCGCTACCACCGGAAGATCGATCTTAACCGCCAGGAAATCCCCGAACAGATAGTCTGCAACAGCAAGAGCACCGAGGCCGAAGAGCACGTCATGGATCAGTGCCACGACCGCGCCGAATCCGAACGTAAGTTCGAAGCGGATTCCGATGTAGAACACAATGGCCAAGAGACTCACCAGAATGGCCATCATGGCGGCGCCCTGAAAGTCCGCCGCAACCGCGCTGTCAACCTGGCTTATTCGCGAAATACGTTCTGCAATGAAGAAGTTGCGGTAGGGCTGCATATCCGGATCGGCAAGCCGACGCTGATAGAAATCGCTTATGAAGAACCGCTTCAGTTGCGTGACGGTCTCATGCACGCCTATAGGGGAATCGCCTGTACCGTACTTGATCGGTTCCGTTTCGACCTGATAGGTTACATAGGCCGAGTATTTCTGCTCCGGCAGGACTTTTACTTGAGCGATGGCGAATTTCCGGACCGCAGGGAGGTTGGGGTTTTTCTCGGCTTCCTTTGAAACTTCTTCAAGGTATTCCTGGAAAAGCTGCGGAATCTTCTTTGCAAACTCAAGAACATCGGTATCGGGACTGTCTCCACGGAAGATGTTGACCTGGAGATACACGATTCTTCCGAGGTCCGGGTTAAGTTCGTACGGCCGGTCCCCTGAAGCGCCGAAAGGCTCGGGAGCGAGCACATCGGCGAATGTTTTTTCCAAACTCTTGCGATATAGTTCCCTGACCTGCTCGGTTATGACGCCTTCTTCGACCGTTTGGCTGCTTTGGGCGGCACTCGGTGCGGCCTGACCAGGAGGCGTGGCCGAAGGGGGAGCAGGGCTTTCAGTCGGCGCTTCTTTCCCCGCGCCCTTGGTGCCGCCTGCAGGTGCAGTCTTCTCTGCGGCAGGGGTTTTTTGAGGCGCTTTCTTTTCCGGTTCAACAGGCTCTTGTTTCTGCTTCTTGCCCTCCGGAGATTTCTGCGCCGCTTTCGCGGGGTTCGCGGCGGGAGCGGCGAAAAGCGCCGCATAACGGACTTCTCTCTGCAAAGAGGCGACCTTCGGTTTGGTCTGAAAGCCGTGCGACATGAATTTCTTGAACGGCACGCGGATGATAAAGCCGTGGGAGAGGCCTCCCTCGGTTGAACTTGTCGCCTGAACCTGTGCGTCGGCGAAGAGCTGTATGCCGTTCTCCTCGATTTGAGAAAGTTTTTTCCTGAACTCATCGATTTCCATGGGTTTGCTCAGGTTGAGCGCTATTTCCATGCCGCCCCGGAAATCGATACCGACGACTTCAGGACCGCGTGCGAAAAGCACGGCCAGGCCTGTTCCGATCAGGAGGATCGAAACCGTTATGGCCTTGCGGGAGTGCTTCAGGAACTGGATGTTCGGTGTTTCAAAAAGTTGAAGCATTCGCAGCCGCTTGAGAAGTCCCAACTTGTACA
>CAZGYL010000739.1:0-2753 GCA_964529985.1 uncultured Planctomycetia bacterium
GAAAGCTGCGCCGCGTCCGAAGACCGCTGAAAAAGCCCTCAGCAAGACGGCACCACAGCTGCGTCCTCCGGCCGTTCCGCCGGAAAAACAAAAAGAGATCCTTCGCTGGGTTTACCATCTCACGAGCTCCAATCCCAAATGGAGAGTGCGGGCCGAAAGACACCTCAAGGCAATGGGACCTGTCGTCATAAGCGCTGTTCTGCCTTACACGAGGTATCCCAGGTGGCTTGTGCGTGCCGCCGCGTACCGCGTTCTCGGTGCAACCGGCCACCCGTCGGCCGTGCCCGCTCTCTTTGAGGGTCTCGATGATTCCGTACCAATGGTCCGGCAAGCGGCTTATGAGAGCCTCAAAAAGCTCACCGGCTGCAGGCTGTCCTTTGATCCGCAGGGCCCACCGGCTGCGCGCAAGCGCGACCGCAAGAGGTGGGAGGCCTGGCTGCGGAAGCGCGGCCTGCTGCCGGAGGCCGACCCGGCAAGCAAGCCCTGAGCGCGCGCAGCTTTTCGCCCCAGAGTGTTTCCTCTGAAGCCGGACGTTGCCCGGTAAGCCCCATAGCCCTACCATGAAGACAGACCGGTGGGAGCGGGTCCAGGTATGACCGATACGTGGCGAGACAGAATCGGCGACTACCGCCTGATCCGGGAGATCGGGCGGGGAGCTTTTGGAATCGTCTACGAGGCGGTACAGGAAAGCCTTGAGCGGAGGGTCGCTCTAAAGGTCCTTCCTGCAGAACTCTTCCCGGATCCGATCGATGTGAAGCGCTTCCAGCAGGAGGCCATGGCCGCCGCTCAACTCAGCCACCCCAATATCGTAACGGTTCACGAAGCCGGGCATGAAGGGGACATTTATTATTTTTCAATGGAATATGTCGAGGGTAAGTCCCTGGCCCAAGAGCTTGCCGAACGCGGGGGAACTACAGCTACGCCGGAACTTGAGGATACCGATTTCACTCAAAGCATTGAGGCGGTACGCGGCGAAGAGAAGAAGCCGGAGCCTGCTGCGGACAAGGTGCAGGCTGAAGGAGTGAGGCGCCTCCCGAGTCGGGAGGAATGCAGGGAAATAGCTGCAAAAGCCCTGGGTGTGGCCGAAGCACTCAGCTACGCGCACGCCAAAGGGATCATTCACCAGGATATCAAGCCTTCCAACTTGGTGATCGATTCCACCGGACGGCTGTGCCTCCTTGACTTCGGTACAGCCCAAATACGCAGGTTGAGGGATGACCCGCAACTTACCGGCGGCATTGTAACTCCCCTTTATGCAAGTCCCGAACAGCTCGGCATTGAACCCGGCCCGGTGGGACCTCAAACCGATATATGGTCGTTTGGAGCCACTCTTTACGAATGGCTGACTTTAAGCCCGCCGTTTCCTGCTGTTGACTACCAAGATCTGCTCAAGCAGGTCTCCGAGGGAAAACCGCTGCCGCCGAGAGAGTTGAACCCGGAAATACCCCGGGATCTTGAGGCTGTTGTGCTGAAGGCCCTGCAGCGCAAGCCCTCCGACCGTTACAGCAGCGCTGATCAGCTCGCTGAAGACCTCAGGCGCTTTGTGCGGAGTCAGCCTACGGCGGTCGGTCCGAGAGGGCCGTTTCACCGATTTGTACTGTGGAAGCGCCGCAACCCGGCTCTTGCAAAAGCTGTACTTGCGCTCGTGCTTTTCGTGGTGCTGGCGGCAAGTGCGGCGGCCTACGTTATTCTCTCAAGAGAAACACCGCTTGAACGCGCCGAGAGGCATATTGACAACGAAGCGTACCGCGCAGCCCTGCCGCTGCTTGAGAAGATCCAGCACGACGATCCTTCCTGGCCTGAAGCCGTCCGCTTAAAGGCCGATTGCCTCCGGAAGTTGAAGAGGTTTGAGGAATTGGCTGCGCTATGGAGAAAGCTTACTCCCGAAGACGCGAAGCGTTTCGATCCCGGAGAGGTTCTTGTCGAACAGGGCAAAGCCATGGACGACCTGGGCAGATACGCGGAAGCGGAAAAGCTGCTTCGGGAAGCGGTGGTTGAAGCCCCCGACCAAGCGGAAAATCACTACGAGCTGGGGAAATTTCTTGTTGAGCAAGCCGATCGCGAAGCAAACCCCGAGAAGCGCCGGGAGGGGATCTCGGAAATCCGCCGCGCAATAGAACTTGACCCGGAACTTGCAAAAGCTCATTTCCTGCTCGGGGAACTTCTCGTAGAGGAAGGAAAGCTTGAGGAAGCGGAAAAATACATTCGCAAAGCGGTCGAACTCAGAGGCAAAGACAAGCCCAAATACCTGCGGGGCCTTGCGGAACTCTTGCTTAAGCGGAAAAAGTATCGCGAAGCTCTGGAAGCAGCGCGCAGAGCTGTTGAAGCGGCGCTGCCCAACCGCCCGAAGGACGCCGCCCGCTACAAGCGTCTTCAGGCCCGCGCGCTTTTGGCCCTCAATCGGCCCAAGGAAGCCCAAGCGTTGCTGCGCGAAGTCATGCTGGTCTTGCAGAACGACCCGGAAACCGTTTACCTCCTTGCAAAAGCCCGCGCAGCATCGGGGGATAGAGACGGTGCAGCCGAAGTTGTAACGAACTACTTCAATCCGGAGGGCGATATTTGGCGCGCCCGCGCCTGGGCTCTGTTGGGAAGAGCTAAGGAAGCTTTACGTTTCTTGAGGTTGCCCGAGAAGAAGAAGGACGCGCGCGCCCTTCTTTCCACACTTGAGGACTCGGATTTTCACCCGATAAGAAAAGACCCCCAGTTTGTGCGCTTCTACAACGAGGTGAAAAACCGCGCTGACTAAGGAAGAA